>NZ_JBXMIS010000079.1:0-4113 GCF_057073975.1 Conyzicola sp.
CCGCCCGACGGTACTTCAAGATCGACGGACCGTCGATCGTGGTGCGTGCGCTCGAACTGCTCGCCAAGCGCGGTCTCGTCGACCGGTCGCTGGCATCCCAGGCGATCGAGAAGTATCGCCTGCACGATGTCGCCGCCGGCACGAGCGGCTCGGTGGGGGGCGAGAGCTAGGCGGTGGCGCCTCGGACCAAGGAGCAGACGCTCGCCTGGCTGCGCACCATCTCCGGTGAGCTGTCGACGGCGACGCTGAAGCGACTAGAGGACACGCTGCCCTGGTATGGCGAGATGCCACCAGGGCGGCGGTCTGCGGTCGGGCTCGTGGCCCAAGCGGGAATCAGCTCGTTCATCAGCTGGTTCGACGACCCCAAGTCCACCCCGTGGATCGCGGCAGATGTCTTCGGCGGGGCACCCCGTGAGCTGCTGCGCAGCGTATCGCTGCAGCAGACCCTCCAGCTCATCCGCATCACCGTCGAGGTCGTCGAGGCGCGCATCGGCGACGGCGACGGGCTTCTGCGGGAGTCGATCCTGCTGTACTCGCGCGAGATCGCCTTTGCCGCTGCCGACGTCTACGCACGGGCAGCCGAGGCCAGGGGCCTGTGGGACGCACGCCTCGAGGCACTCGTCGTCGACAGCATCCTCAGCGGTGAGTACGACACCGAGCTGCCGAGTCGCATCGCCGCCCTCGGCTGGAACGGCCACGGCGAGGTCTGCGTGCTCGTCGGCACAGCTCCGCGCGTTCTCGACGTCGACCAGCTGCGGCGCACCGCCCGTCATCTCGACGCCGACGTGCTCATCGGCGTGCAGGGCAGCCGGCTCGTACTCGTCATCGGCCGCGCCACACCCGCCAACGACGAGCAGGATGCCGCGCCTCCGATGCCGTTCCTCGATATCGCCACGCAACTGGAGCCTGGTTTCGGACCGGGCTACCTCGTGCTCGGCCACGAGGTGGCCTCGCTCGTCGACGCGTCCAAGAGCGCAAAGGCTGCTCTGGCCGGCTTCGCCGTCGCCCGGGCGTGGCGCAACGCACCCCGGCCGACCCTCGCCGACGACCTCCTGCCAGAGCGGGCGTTCGCAGGTGACCCGCTTGCGCGCTCCACCCTCATCAACCGCATCTACCGCCCGCTGCAGGCGCACTCGACAGAGCTGCTCGCGACGCTGTGGTGCTACCTCGACAACGGCCGCTCGCTCGAGGCAACCGCCCGTGAACTGTTCGTGCACCCCAACACCGTGCGGTATCGCCTCAAGCGCATCAGCGAGGTCATCGGATGGGATGCGACCGGGGCACGCGAGGCGCTCATCCTGCAGGCGGCCCTCATCGTCGGCTCCATCGCAGAGCCCGATCCGTCGCGCAAGCGGCCCGTAAAGTAGCGGATTGAGGGGCTCGCACAAAGGATCAGGCGAATCTTGGTGCGATACCCACTGCGTCGAGCAGCGCGCACTGGCAGGATGGAGCGTGTGATTGTCGTTGTAGCGCCCGGTCAGGGCTCCCAGACTCCCGGATTCCTCGAACCCTGGCTCGTCGAGAGCAGGTTCCGCGAGCAGCTGGAGGGCATCTCCGACGCTGTTGGCATAGACCTGGTCGCCCACGGCACCACCTCCGACGCCGACACGATCCGTGACACCGCGATCGCCCAGCCGCTCATCGTCGCGGCGGGGCTCCTCACTCTCACCGCTCTCTTCGCCGACGGCCGACGCGACAGGGTTGGCGGCGTGGCCGGGCACTCTGTCGGCGAGGTCACGGCCGCAGCGGCCGCCGGCATCCTTTCGCAAACGGATGCCGTGACGTTCGTGCGCGAACGCGGCCAGGCCATGGCCAAGGCCGCTGCGATCACCACGACAGGCATGAGCGCCGTTATCGGCGGCGACGAGCACGAGCTGCTCTCCCGCCTCGCCGAGCTCGGTCTGTACCCCGCAAACTTCAACGGCGGCGGCCAGATCGTCGTCGCGGGCGCGCTCGACGCCCTCGCCGAGCTGCAGGCGAATCCGGTTCCCGGCACCCGGGTCATCCCCCTGCAGGTGGCTGGCGCGTTCCACACGAGCTACATGGAGCCGGCTGTCGAGCACCTCACGACGGTCGCGGCCGGTCTCACGACGAGCGATCCGACCCTGCCGATCTGGACGAACAAGGGCGGCGTGCTCGTCGCCGACGGCCGCCACTTCGTCGACCTGCTCGTCGGCCAGGTCTCCTCACCAGTACGGTGGGACAAGACCATGGAGGCCTTCGCTGCTGCCGGTGTGACCGGGATCATCGAGCTAGCTCCGGCCGGAGCGCTCGTCGGCCTCGCCAAGCGCGGCCTCAAGGGCGTCCCGACCGTCGCGGTCAAGACGCCCGACGACCTGGCTGCGGCCTTCGACCTGATTGACGGAAAGTAATGCCAACCCTCCAGCAGGCCACCGGCCCCAAGTTCACCCGCATCCTCGGTCTCGGCGCCGCCCGCGGCGACCTGGTCGTTCCGAACGACGACCTTGTCGGCCCCATCGACTCCAGCGACGAGTGGATCCGCCAGCGCACCGGCATCATCACCCGCGTCCGCGCCAGCAAGGGGGTCTACGCTATCGACCTCGCCGAGACGGCAGCCCGAGAGGCCATTGCCAACGCCGGCATCGAGGCATCCCAGATCGGCGCCGTGCTCGTCTCGACGATCAGCAACGTCGCCGTGACGCCATCCATGGCTGCTCTGCTCACCGACCGCATCGGCGCGACGCCAGCCCCCGCCTTCGACATCAGCGCGGCCTGCGCTGGCTACACCTACGGCATCGCGCAGGCCGATGCGCTCATCCGCAGCGGAGCAGCAGAATACGTGCTCGTCGTCGGTGCAGAGAAGCTCTCGCAGTATGTTCACCCAGAAGACCGCTCGATCTCCTTCCTGCTCGGCGACGGCGCTGGAGCAGCGGTTGTCGGGCCCAGCGACATCCCCGGAATCTCGAAGACCATCTGGGGCTCCGACGGGTCGAAGTGGGATGCGGTTGGCATGAACGGCACCTATGAGGAGTACCTCGACAAGGTCAAGCCATGGCCGACCATGCGACAGGACGGCCAGACAGTCTTCCGCTGGGCGGTCTGGGAGATGGCAAAGGTCGCCAAGCAGGCACTGGATGCCGCTGGCGTCGGTCCAGACGACCTCGCCGCCTTCATCCCCCATCAGGCGAACATGCGCATCATCGACGAGCTCGCCAAGCAGATCAAGCTTCCGGAGAGCGTGGCGATCGCCCGCGACATCGAGACGACGGGCAACACGTCGGCGGCATCCATTCCGCTCGCCACGCACCGCCTGCTGCAGGAGCACCCAGAGCTCAGCGGCGGACTCGCCCTGCAAATCGGCTTCGGCGCCGGGCTTGTCTACGGCGCCCAGGTCGTCGTACTGCCCTAAACTTATCCACGGTCAAACGACATCCCCCTTTAGGAGAAAAACACCATGGCACTGTCCACCGAAGAAGTTCTCGCCGGCCTCGCCGAGCTCATCAACGACGAGACGGGCATCGCGACCGACACGGTCGAGCTGGACAAGTCGTTCACCGATGACCTCGACATCGACTCCATCTCGATGATGACCATCGTCGTCAACGCAGAAGAGAAGTTCGACGTCAAGATTCCCGACGAAGAGGTAAAGAACCTCAAGACCGTCGGCGACGCGGTCAGCTTCATCACCAACGCCCAGGCGTAGTACTTGCGATGGGGGCGCCAGTCGCCCCCATCGACTCGTAGACACTGCACGTGATCCACAGGAAGTTGTCATGACCACAACGAAGAAGATCGTCGTCACCGGTATCGGTACCTCGAACCCGCTCGGCGGCACAGCCCCCGACTCCTGGACCGCGCTTCTCGCGGGCGAGTCGGGCACGAGCACCATCGATGCCGACTGGGTAGCCAAGTACGACATCCCCGTGCACTTCGCCGCGCAGGCGAAGGTGCGGCCAGAGACCGTTCTCGAGCGCCAGGAGTTCAAGCGCCTCGACCCCTCCGCGCAGTTCGCCCTCATCAGTGCCCGCGAGGCCTGGGCGGATGCCGGCATCACCGACATCGACCCCGTGCGCCTCGGCGTGGAGTACTCCACCGGCATCGGCGGACTCTGGACCCTGCTCGACGCCTGGGACACCCTGCGCGAGCGCGGAC
>NZ_JBXMIS010000080.1:0-15479 GCF_057073975.1 Conyzicola sp.
ATCCCAGCGCCTTCGCCATGTCGCGGATCGCGAACTTGGGTCGGTAGCTGATGACGTTCGCGACCTGCGCGGCGTTGCGGCGACCGTACTTGGCGAACACGTACTGGATGACCTCCTCGCGCCGGTCGGAGTCGAAGTCGACGTCGATATCTGGCTCCTCGTCGCGCATGCTCGACAGGAACCGCTCGAACGGCAGCCCGTAGAAGATCGGGTCGACGGCGGTGATGCCGAGCAGGTAGCAGACCGCGGAGTTGGCGGCAGAGCCGCGCCCCTGGCACAGGATGCCGCGCCCCTTCGCGAACCACACGATGTCGCGCACGATGAGGAAGTAGCCGGGAAAGTCCTTCTGCTCGATCACCGCGAGCTCGCGCTCGATGCGCTCGGTGACAGGGGCCGGCGCGTTCGGGTAGCGCTTCGGCACCGCCTCCCACACGAGGTGCCGCAGCCACGACATCGGCGTGTGCCCCGCAGGAACCTCCTGTTGCGGCAGGCCGGGCTTCATCGACCGCAGCGGGAACGAGATCGCATCGCTGATCTCGACGGTGCGCTCCACTGCGCCGGGGTACCGTGAGAAGCGCGCGGCCATCTCCTCCCCCGATCGCAGGTGAGCCATGGATGCCGGCAGCCAGCCATCGAGGTCGTCGAGACTGCGCCGGGCGCGCACCGCTGCGATCGCGCTCGCGAGCTCGGCCGTGGCAGGCCGCGCGTAGTGCACGTTGCCCGTTGCCACCGTGGAGAGCCGCCGCCGCCGCGCGATCGCCGCGAGCGCGTCGTTGTGGTCGGAGGCGAGCGGGTCGCCGTTGTCGATCAGCTCGACGACGAGGTTGTCGTTGCCGAACAGCCAGGCGAGGCGATCCACCTCGCGGGCGGCAGCCTGCTCGCCCTGGGTGAGGAGGGCCTGGCGCACCGACCCTTTTCGGCATCCGGTCAGTATGAGCAGGTCGCCCGACGCCTTCGCCGCAATATCGTCCAGGTCGTAGACCGGGCTGCCCTTCTCTGCGCCCTCGGCGAGCTGGGCGGTCGTGATGATCTCGCTCAGCCGGTGGTAGCCGGGCTGCTGCCGCGCGAGCACGAGCAGGTGCGACCCTTGCGGGTCTGGTTCGCCGTTCTGCGGCTTGGTGAGGCCGAGCGAGAGCTCCGCGCCGAACATGGTCTGCAGCGGCGCGTACTTCTCCGCAGCCTCCGCCATGCGCGCGACGCCGTAGAAGCCGTCGTGGTCGGTGAGGGCAAGGCCGTGCAGGCCGAGCCGCGCCGCCTCCTCTGCAAGCTCCTCTGGCTGGCTCGCGCCGTCGAGAAAGCTGAAGGTCGAGTGCGCGTGCAGCTCTGCGTACGGCACGCTGCCCGGCTCGTACGAGGCGGGAGGAACATACGGCTGGCGTTTGCGCGACCACGCGGGGCTGTCGCCCCCGTCGGCTCCGGTCGGCAGCTCCTGGCCCGGCCGCGCGGGGTCGCTCAATAGTCGGTTGAGCTCACCCCACGGCATGGCGGGGTTGTTCCAGCCCATGGCTAGTCATACCTCCCCTCGGCCACCCAGTCCCGGCCCGAGAGCAGCAGCAGCCACGCGGAGCCAGACCCATCGACCACCTGGAAGCGGTTGACGCTGAGGGCCGCGTCGGCATCCCACCAGCGCTCGCGCACCGGCCATGGCCCAGCCCACGCGGCGACCCGCGTCGCGTCCTTGCGCGCTCCCGTCGCAGAGAACCAGACCGGATGCCCGATCAGCTGCCCCCGCTCACTCACCTCGATCTCCGCTCCCTCCTCACCCAGCACCACCACGGGTGTCGGCTGGGCGAACACGGTTGCCGGCTGCGGGTCGGGAAGCCGGCCAGGCCACGGCTTTGCAGCCGCCTGCGCAAGGCGCGGATCGGGCCGGTCGCCCCACGGCACGAGCACCTGCCGGTCGGCGAGCAGCCGCCCGCCGCCGAGCACGGCGGTCACGACGCCCTCGTGGCCGAGCATGCCCTGCACGCGGGAGAGCCCGTGGTGCACGCCCTCGTCTGGGCCGTTGCCCCACAGGCCCGACTCGTGGTTGCCGAGCTCGTCGACGACGGCCGGCTCGAGCCGCACCCGGGTCACGGGTGACTGCAGGCCACTGCCGGCGGCGCTGCCAGCCCCCTGCAGCTGCCAGCGCACGCGGTCGACCGCATCCGCTCCGGTGAACCAGCGCGGGTGCAGCCAGGTGCGCTCGCTCGACTCGCCCTCTGTCGTGACGATGACCCGCAGCTCTGTGCAGGCGAGGCGGGAGGCCATGAGCTCGGCGATGAGTGCGTCGGCCGCCGCCTTGATGCCGAAGGCCACCTGGTCGATGCGGTCGAGCGGCGGCTCGAAGTCGACGCTCGCCACGAGCTCGCGCGGCGGGGTGCGTGCAACGACTCCGCGCGGGTCGAGGCCGGCGGCGAGCGTGTGCGCCATGGCGCCGGCTGCGCCGAAGCGCTCGCGCACGCTCGTCGCCGGGAGGGCGGCGAAGGTGGCGAGATCGCGGATGCCGAGCCGCCGCAGCAACGGGCTGAGCGCGGCGTCGCCGAGCGCCTCGATCGGCAGCGAGCCGAGGAAGGTGGGGGAGGCGCCCTCGGCGATGATCATGACGTTCGATGCGCGCCGGGCGGCGTGCTCTGCGGCGAAGGGCCCGTCGGCGATGCCGACCTTCGCGCCGGGTGCGCCGAGCTCGGCAAGGCGGCTGACGAGCAGCCGCGCCGCCGGCAGCTCTCCGCCGTAGTAGCGGGCCGGGCCGCGCGCACGGATCGCGAGCATGCCGGGCCGCACGAGCTGCACCCCGGCCATCGACGCCTCGACGCCGGCGATGACGGGCTCGAACAGGCGGTTGTCGGCCGACCGGTCGTATGGCACGAGCTCGATGTCGGGGCAGCGGGCCTGTGCCTCGCGCATGCGCATGCCGCGCCGCACCCCGTCGGTGCGGGCGGCGGCGGAGCAGGCGAAGACGAGCCCCTTCTCGACGACAGCGATGGGGCCGTCGGCAGAGAAGCCGCCCTCGATCGAGGCGGCGATGACGGGCCAGTCGGGGCACCAGGCGAGCATCGTGCGGATCACAGCTGCACCATCCGCTCTCGCGGGCTGCCGGTGCGCGCAGCCACCTCCACTACGAGCTCTCTTGACGTGAGGTGGCCATGGCCGTCGCCAAGGCCACCCCACTGGCTACGCCTTATTCGCAGGCGCGCTTCAGCGCCCGGCCAGCTTGTATCAGGCCACTGGCCGAGCACGATGAGGGTCGTGCCGCGTTCGCGCAGCCGTGCCATGAGCCGGGCGACGCTGCCGTCGCTCGGGGGCAGCGGCGGGCGAACGAGCACGACGGTGAGAACGTCGGCGAGGGCGGCGGTGACGGGCAGCCACTGGTCGCCGGGGTATGGGGCGAGGGCGAGCCGCTCGAGGTCGATGCCGGCAGCCTTCGCCGCCTCGGTGCCGAAGGTGGGAACACCGACGACGCCGCACCACGCGCCGGCTTGCGACGGCCCGGCCATGAGCGCCATCGCGAGGCTGGTCGAGCCCTCGATGACGTAAGCGACCCCGGTCTTCAGACTGCCGCCGGGCAGCAGCCCTGCGACGGTCGGCGAGGTATCGAGAGCCCGGGAGTCGAGCGTCGTCGACTGCATGGCCCTGATGCGCGCCTGCAGCTCGCGCACCTCGTCGATCCTCTCAACAGAGACGGAGGCGGCTGCGGCGGGCATGCTCCATGTTCGAACATATGTTCGAATGAGTCAAGCGGGAAGGAGGCCGTACGGCGTGTCGCCATTCGATGGCAGCTCACCGCGTCACGGCGGTCACGATCACCACGGCGCAGACCACGATCGCGCCGATCACGGGAGCGAGGATGAGGGGCCACGTGTCGAAACTGTCCATGCCTTAAGTGCAGCGGCAGCGGCATCCATCCCGCATCGCCCGCACGTCGCGACCAGTCTCACCCTTGCGGATGACAGTGCGGCTACGAGACGTGGATGGCGACCGCTCCGAGCGCCGGAACCGTCGCCTCGAACGACCCGTCGGCGGCAACCTCGACCGAGCCCCCGCCGATGACGTCGTCGTACGTGCCGGCGGGCAGCGAGGTCTCGAAGGTGCGCGTGAGCGGCTCGTCGGCGGCGTTGAGCGCGATGAAGGCGGCAGGGCCGCGGCCGAAGGCATAGGCGTCGCCCTCGCTCCACTCGTCGCTCACGGGGGCGCCGTCGGCCGCCGCACGCCAGCCGACCATGCCGAGCACGCCGGGCCAGCGGTGCTGGCACAGCCAGAGCCCGTCGGCGTATGCGGCAGCCTGGTCAGCGCATGCGACGTCGGAGACGGCGCCAGAGGGCTCCACCGGCAGCGAGTTGTTGTTGATCGTGAACGAGAATCCGGAGTACAGCACCGGGCTGCCGTAGTCGCTTGCGAGCAGCAGGTACTGGGCAAGCAGGTAGCGCGGGCCGTCGCGGTAGCTGAGCGTCTGGCGGTTGCGCTCCGTGTCGTGGTTGTCGACGAAGGTGCGGGCCTGCTCCGAGGGGGCGAAGCCGTAGGAGTCGACACTGCTGATGTTCGACAGCTGCCCCGTCTTCAGCCATGGCACGAGCTGGTATGCGAGCCCGAACTCGAAGACGTCGCCAGAGTCGAGGTAGTCCTCCGGTTGAATTGGCTCGCCGTCGGTGCGGATCACCTCGCTGACGATGTAGGGGTCGCCGTCGACGAGCTCGACGATGGCGGCGACATCCTCGGCTGGCATGTGCTTGGCCGCGTCGATGCGAAACCCGTCGACCCCGAGCGAGCGAAGGTCGTTGAGGTAGCCGGCGATGGTCTTCTGCACCGACGGCTTCTCTGTTGCAAGGTCGGCGAGGTTCACGAGCTCGCAGTTCTGCACGTTGCCGGCGCTCGAGTAGTCGGTGATGTCGTCGCTCTCGCTGAGCCCGCAGTGGTGGAAGTCGTCCTCGGTGTAGAGGTCGGGGTAGTCGTAGTGGCCATAGGGCGTTCCCGCCCAGCCCTCGCCGTCGCTGTCCTGGCCGGTCATGTGGTTGATGACGGCATCCGCGATGATCTTGACGCCAGCCTCGTGGCACGTCGACACCATGTCGGAGAACTGCTCGCGCGTGCCGAGGCGCGACTCGATGTCGTAGCTCACCGGCTGGTACGCCGTCCACCACGGCGAGCCGGCGATGTGCTCCTGCGGTGGGCTCGTGAGCACCCAGGCGATACCGGCGGGGCCGAGAGTGTCGGTGCACTCGCGGGCGATCGACTCCCAGTTCCACTGGAACAGCTGGATGCCGACATCCCTCGATGCATCGCCGCCGTCATAGGAGGCGGCGGGCTGCGAGCACCCGGCCAGGGCAAGCATGCCGATGAGTACCGCTGCCGTCGCTGCCCTGCGCATGTCGCCCCTCGCTGCGCTCGCGTCACTGCAAGCGCTTGCAGCACCATAGCAACCGGAAGGGGTGCTGGCTACTGCGGCCCGAGCGGCGGGGGTCCGCCGGGGGCGACAGGGTTGTCTGCCGGCTCCTTCAGCTCGACGAAGACCACCCGCGTGTCGGTGTCGCCGGTGTTCTCGCCGAAGTGCTCCTGGGCCGGCAGCCACACTGCGGCACCGGCGGGCAGCACGGTGTCGAAGCTGCGCTCGCCCATCGAGAGCCGCCGGCTGAACCCGCTCAGCGTGACCATCACGCTGTCGGGATGCCGGTGCGGCGTCGAGACGGTTCCTGGGGTGTCCTCGTAGGAGAGCACGCGCACGCGCTCGTTCTCGAACAGCACGGAGTAGAGGCCGGGGTTAGTTGAGACGGGGTCGTGTTCTTGGGTCATCGCTGCACCGTAGCACCACCCCCGTCTGGGGGATAGACCCCTCAGCCCAAGCGCGACACCCACGGATGCATTCCGAAACGACGGAGAACTCCCCGGAGGGGGAGTGCTCCTCCTCACGACGTCCGCCATGCTCCCTCGTATATCCGTCATTTCGGAACGGACGACCGCGGGCGGATGTGGTCACCACGCGCCACTGCCGCGCGAATCGCGGCCTCCACATCACGCCAGCGGGCGACAATCTGGCGATAGCTGAAGCGCAACACCCGGAATCCTGCCGCGGTGAGCACCGCATCCCGTCGCCGATCCTCTTCAAAGGCAGTGTGGTCGGTGTGAAACTGGGCGCCGTCGACCTCGATCACCAAGCCGTCCCCGACGAGAAAGTCCACCCGACCGACTCCCGGAACGCTCACTTGCTGCTGAAGTGCGAATCCCATCTCGAGCATGTGGAATCGCAACAATGACTCGCCGCCGCTCTCGCTGAGCCCGGCGGCGTGCTCCAGCGCCCGTCGTTCTCGTCTCGGAAGCGCAGCCAGGATCCGGGCCCACTGCGATGTCGAGACCGCGCGACCGTAGAGGGCCGACTCGACAACGGCGAACGCGATGAGAGGCGGATGGTGGCGAATAACCTCGATCAGGCACGTCACTGGGTCGACCAGACTGCGAGTACCCGTGGGGGTGGATGAGCCCCAGCGAGCTGTGGCGGCGCCGGGTCGTGTCGCTAGCCGCTGTCTCGGGTTCTCCGGGGTGCGCAGCGCTCGCGCATGGGCGGAGACCTGCACGGTCAGCGTTGTGCCCGCGGGTGTCCAGAAGCCGTGCTCGGATGCCGCGGCCATGCCCGTCAGCCTTCCCCCGACTCGCACAGCTGCAACCTGGCGGGCGCTCAGCTCCGGACAGCAGTAGTGCCCTTGCCGCGCTCGGATGACCTCCCCTCGCCTGACGGCGCGTGTCAGCGAGTGGGACGTGTGCCCGTCGCGCAGCAACTCATGCGTGGCAGCAACGCCGCCTCGTCGCCAGACGTCGTAGTAGATCGAGTTCATGCGCAGAGCCTGCAGGCGCGGTATCGCCTGCCACCCGTCGTCGTCGAGATCTGTGCGAATCCCCGCTCCCTCTTCCGAAATGACGGAGTAGTGAACCGCCGCGGCGCCTGGTTTCAGGGCTGAGAAATGAACTGGATGCCGCACCTCCGTCATTTCGGAAGGCCGGGCGGGAGGGGTGGCCAGCGGGCCGGGCGGCTAGGGGCGGTGCCGTGCCATGCGGAGGTTCACGCGATAGCCAGAGTTGCCCCACACGAGCGGGGTGCCCTCCGCACGGTAGTGCTGCAGCGCCTCCTGCTCGTGGTCGAGCGGCGGATGCCCGCTCGCGCGGATGACGCGCCACCACGGCACGTCAGAGCCGTAGTGCGCCATCACCTGCCCCACCGCGCGCGAGGCGCGGGATCCGAGCGCGGCGGCCACCTCGCCGTAGGGCATGACGCGGCCCGGCGGGATGCTGTCGACGAGCTGCAGCACGCGCTCGACGAATTCGGGGGAGGCGGGCACCCTAGAGCTTCAGGGTGCCGATGTTCTCGCCGTACTGGGTCTGCCCGGTGATCTCGAAGCCGACCTTGAGGAAGAACTCCTCTGGCCCCTCCTCGCCGGGCTCCCAGATGACGGTGAGCTCGTCGAAGCCGCGGGAGCGCGCCTCCTCGGCGAGTGCCAGCACGGCGAACTTGCCGATGCCGGCGCCCTGGGCGTCGGCGGCGACGTTGATGCGCCAGATGCAGCTGCGAAACTCCGGCAGGTCGCTGTCGGGGTCGAAGTTGCCGCGGATGAAGCCGACGACGGTGTCACCGTCGAGCACGACGCGCGGCCACGAGGTCACCGGATTGATGTAGGCATCGGCGATCGCATAGGAGGGGGGAGTCACGAACTGCTCCTGCCCTCGGCGCAGCGTGAGGGTGTTGGCCGCGACGATCGTGGCGGCGGACAGTTCTTCGAGCCGGAGGTCACCCATGTAAGACACGGTACCCTCCCGTCGCGATCCTGTCTCGAAGTATCTCGACGTCGAGATACTTGTGCGTCGCGGTAAGCTGTTTCGGGCTTACTTCAGGAGGAAACACGCATGGAAAAGATCAAGGTCGAAGGCACCGTTGTCGAACTCGACGGCGACGAGATGACCCGCATCATCTGGCAGAAGATCAAGGAGACCCTGATCCACCCGTACCTCGACATCAACCTCGAGTACTACGACCTCGGCATCGAGCACCGCGACGCGACCGACGACCAGGTCACCATCGATGCCGCCCACGCCATCCAGAAGCACGGCGTCGGCGTCAAGTGCGCGACCATCACCCCCGACGAGGCCCGCGTTGAGGAGTTCGGCCTCAAGAAGATGTGGAAGTCGCCGAACGGCACGATCCGCAACATCCTCGGCGGGGTCATCTTCCGCGAGCCGATCATCATCTCCAACATCCCGCGCCTTGTGCCGGGCTGGAACAAGCCGATCATCATCGGCCGCCACGCCTTCGGCGACCAGTACCGTGCCACCGACTTCCTGTTCAAGGGATCAGGCAAGCTCGAGGTCAGCTTCACGCCCGACGACGGCTCTGAGCCGCAGAAGTTCGAGGTCTTCGCGGCCCCCGGCGACGGCATCGCCCAGGTGCAGTACAACCTCGACGAGTCGATCATCGACTTCGCGCGCGCCTCGCTCAACTACGGGCTCAGCCGCAACTACCCGGTGTACCTCTCGACGAAGAACACCATCCTCAAGGCATACGACGGCCGCTTCAAGGACATCTTCGAGGAGATCTTCCAGTCGGAGTTCAAGGAGAAGTTCGACGCAGCCGGCCTCACCTACGAGCACCGCCTCATCGACGACATGGTGGCCTCTGCCATGAAGTGGGAGGGCGGCTACGTCTGGGCATGCAAGAACTACGACGGCGACGTGCAGTCCGACACCGTCGCCCAGGGCTTCGGCTCGCTCGGCCTCATGACGTCGGTGCTGTCTGTGCCCGACGGATCTGTCGTCGAGGCAGAGGCCGCCCACGGCACCGTCACGCGGCACTACCGCCAGCACCAGGCCGGCAAGCCGACCTCGACGAACCCGATCGCCTCGATCTACGCGTGGACCCGCGGCCTGTCGCACCGCGCCAAGCTCGACAACAACCCGGCGCTCGCGACCTTCGCGGAGACGCTTGAGGATGTCGTCATCAAGTCTGTCGAGGCCGGTCACATGACCAAGGACCTCGCGCTTCTCGTCGGCCCCGACCAGAAGTGGGAGACCACCGAGGAGTTCCTCGACACCCTCGACAAGAACCTCGCGGCGCGCCTCGGCGCCTGAGTCGTGAGTCTCCAGCGGTCATAGCTGGACAGCAGAAGGGCCCCGACATTTTCGTCGGGGCCCTTCTGCGTTCGCGGTGCGATAATGGAATCGGCACCCAAGACCTCGGTGGCGTTCGATCTGGCTGCGAGGCCGTGCCATTCCGAGGTGACCCGGCGATGAGCGCCCGCACCGTCAGCCGAATCGGTTGCAACGCCCTCCATCGCCCTTCCCTCGGTGAAGTTCAGGACCGTGGATCGGGCTCCGTCCGCATCCACGGAGCCCGGTCCATGCCCGTGGACTAGCTCGCTACCTCCGGCTGCCGCACCGTCGCGCCGGTCGACACCGCGATCTTGCGCGGCTTGGCGCGCTCGCTGACCGGGATCGTCACGCTCAGCACGCCGTTCTCGTAGCTCGCGCTGATGTGCTCGCTCGCGATGCCCTCGCCGAGGGTGAACTGGCGGTGGAAGCTGCCGCTGGGTCGCTCGCTCGCGAGCCACGTCACGCCATCACGACTGCGTGCTGTGCGCTCTGCGCGGATGGTGAGCAGCTGGCCGTCGACGTCGACATCGACCGTCCCGGGGTCGATCCCGGGGAGGTCGGCGTTGAGCACGTAGGTGTCCCCGTCACGGAACAGGTCGATGGGCATGAGGCGCGGGCCCTGCCGAGAGTCGAGCATGCTCGCTGCAACGCGGTCCAGCTCGCGGAACGGGTCAAAGAGAACTGCCATTGTGATCACTCCTTCAAACTTGAGTCACTGTGACTCATGTACAGAGATTAACCAGATCGCGCCTTAAAAATTGCTGAGTTTTCTGAGGGCGAACAGGTCGCGATCTCGCGGCTCAGTACCCGGAGAAGTAGTCGGCGTGCACCCGCTTGACGCCCTGCCCGCGCAGGGCGGCGCGCAGGGTTGCGACGAGGGCGGGAGGGCCGGAGATGTAGGCGCGGCGGCCCGCGGCATCCGGAACGAGCGCTGCGATGCGCTCCGGGGTGACGCGCCCCTCGCCGCCGTAGACCCATCCGGTCGGCAGCGGTGACGGCGGGGTCGGGCTGAACAGCACGACGCGGGCACCCGACTGGGTGAGCAGGTCGGCGTACGGCGGGGTGCCCGTCGTGCTCGTGGAGTAGACCACCACGACATCGCGCTGCTCGCCCGCGGCGGTCGCGGAGGCCAGCTGGCTCGCGAACGGCGTGATGCCGATGCCGCCGGCAACGAGCAGCAGCGGCTCTGCGGTGTCGCGGGGGAGGGCGAAGTCGCCTCCAACCCCGGTGCCCTGGATGGTGGCACCCGGTTCGAGGTCGAGCAGTGCCTGTTTGAAGCTGCTCGCCTTCTCTGGCGTGGTGAGGGCGAAGGTGATGGGGGCATCCGGTGCCGGTGCCGACGAGATGCTGAAGTAGCGCCGGCTGCCACGGAAGTCGGCCTTGCGGTGCGGAATGGTGAGCTCCATGTACTGGCCGGGGATGAACCGAACGGGCCGAGACGGCCGGAAGGCGAGCTCCCACGTCGTCGGCGAGAGCTGGGTCTTGCCGAGGAACTCGAGCCGGATGGCGCGGCGCTGCCCGAAGGCGAAGCCGATGACATTGCCAACCAGCAGTGCGAACTGCGGGGTGTTGGTGACGAGCCCGACGCCGAACGGCACGGTGAAGAGCAGGGCGACGACCACGGCCTCGGCGAGCTGCTGCCAGCGGCGTGGGGGGAGGGTCAGCGGCTCGCTGAGCATGAAGCCGGCGAAGAACACCGCGGGGGAGGAGAGCAGGAGGTAGGAGAGCGCATCGAGCGGCGACGATCCGACGAGCATGTAGCGCACCACGACAGAGAGTGCTGCGACGACGAGGAAGACGAGCCCGAGGGTGAGCCGCTGGGTTCGGTAGAGGATCGCGAACGCGGCGATGGCGACGGGCAGCAGCAGATAGGGGGTGCCGAGCCACCAGCTCGCATAGCTGAAGCCGGGAACGCCGCCGAAGGCGAGCAGCGTGACGACGAAGATGCCGACGGCGGCGGGGTTGAAGATGTGGCGGCCGCGCACGGCGAGCACGTACTTCGAGGCGCTCGCGATGACGCTCGCGATGGCGATGCTGGCGAGACCCGCGGCATCCGCGCTCGGCGCGAGAACGACGAAGACGAGCAAGGCGGTGATGAGCGACGAGTCGGCGTGCGGCGCAATGCGCAGCAGCCGGGCGATGAGCCAGTTCGACCCGGTGGTGACGGCGATGGCCACGACGGCGGAGGCGAGGAGCGGCAGTGGCTGCACCGACAGCTGCCCGAGCAGCGACAGCACCAGCGCGATCGCCGCGATGACGATGAGGCTGACGAGAATGAGGCGGTACATGGTGACGACGCCGGTGATGCGATCGAGCCATTGCTTCATGTGAACAACTCCCCGTCGAGGTTTGGCGAGAACTCTATCGCTCCCGTTGCCAGCATGCGCACGTACTGAAAGTCGAACTGCTCTGCCAGCCGCGAGGGGTCGGCGAAGAACAGCGCGGTCGAGAGCCCGTCGGCCTCGAGCCCGGTCGCGGCGATGGCCCAGGTGGCGATGACGCGGGTGGTCGGCATCCCCGTTGTGGCGTCGATCACGTGGTGCAGCCCGGCACCCCAGGAGCGCCGGTTGGTTGCGGAGGAGCAGATTGCCCCGCTGCGAACGTTCGCGATGCCGATCGCCCGCTTCGCATCCAGCGGGTGCTCGAGGGCGACGCGAATCGGCAAGGGACCAGCGTGACGGATGTCGCCGCTGCCATCCACGATGACGTCGCGGTGGCCGGCGGCGAGCAGCAGTTCCGTCACAAGGTCGACGAGGTATCCCTTGCCCGCTGCCCCGATGTCGAGCGTGACAGGGCGCAGCGTGGTGAGCACCGATCCATCCCACGCGATCGCGTCTTCCCAGGCTGGCGTCGCGACCGCTGGCCCGCTCTGCCGCAGCGAGTAGGTGCGGTCGTAGCCGAGTGTCTCGAGCGAGCGCCCGACGAGCGGGCTCATGGCCCCGTCGGTCGCCTCGTACAGGCGGCGGTAGACGTCGAGCAGTGCGGCCGCCTCGGGCGGAAGGGTCCAGCTGCCCGCCGTCGTGGCGATGCGCGAGACGAGCGAGTCGTCACGAAACCGCGACCAGGCGAGGTCGAACTGCTCGACCCGCGTGGCGATCTGCTGCTGCACGGCTGGCGAGACCGGCAGGTCGGTGTCGAGCTGCCAGGTCGTGCCGATCGCCTCGAAGTGCAGGGCGTGCGGGCGCTGGCTATTCTGCAGCGTCGGCCTTGATCGCCTCGACGGCCGCGGTGAAGCCGCCGCTCGTGAGTGATGACCCGCCGACCTTGTCGACCGAGATCTCGTCGATGTTCTTGCCGACGACGACGGCGGCGATGCCGTCGGAGAACTCGCCCTGGTGCAGCTTGGCCTGTGGGTCGGTGGCGTCGCCGACGACCGTCACCTCGGTGATGACATTGTCGGCGAGGGTGAGGGTGACCTCGACCGTCTCTGTGCCGCTCGGGGCCTGGTAGTCACCGCTCTCGGTGTAGGTGCCGTCGGCATACTCGCCAGAGGTGGTGGCGGGGGAGTCGCTGGCGTCGTCGGCGCCGGTCGCCGGAGCGGTGGTCGCACACCCGGCGACGGTGGTCAGCGAGAGCATGGCGAGTGCGGCGAGTGCGGATTTCGTCTGCAGGGAGGTCATGTGTTCTGCCTTCGTTCTGTGAGCGGAGTCGTGGCTACTGGCAAGCATGGCGGAATCCTCGATGGGCTCGCTGGGAATTCGATTATTACGAGTATGTAAAGCCTCCTAACGAACTTGGTGGAAAAGCTTGCGCGTGGTTAGTTCGTAAGCTTTACTAACAAACATGACGACCGAGATGCAGCGAAGCACGGGAGCGGCAGGCCGCCCCTTCGCCACCGGTCGCGCCCTTCGCCCGAGCACCAAGGTCCTGCCAGAGCACGCACGCGGCCACAACCGCTCGCTCGTGCTGCAGACCCTCTACCGCGCCGGCACGCAGAGCCGGGCCGACATCGCGCGCGAGACCGGTCTTACCCGCGTGACGGTCTCCGACCTCATCGCCGAGCTCATGACCGAGGGCCTTGTCATCGAGACAGGGCAGCGAGAGGATGCACGCCCAGGCAAGCCGGCAACGCTCCTCGACCTGAACCGCGAGGCCTTCCAGATCGTCGGCGTGGATCTCAGCGGCTACTCCGTCTTTCGCGGCGCACTGCTCGACCTCGACGGCCAGGTCATCGCGCGTGCAGAGCTGCCCCTCGCCGGCAGCATGGGGAGAGAGGCGACGGCGAAGGTCGTCGACCTGGTGAAGTCGCTCGTCGACGCAGCGACCCTTCCCGTGCTCGGCATCGGCGTCGGCTCGCCCGGTGTCGTCGACCTCGCCGGCATCGTGCTGAGCGCCCCCAACCTCGGCTGGAGCGGCGAGCCGCTGCAGCAGGTGCTGGCCGACCGCTTCGGGCTTCCCGTCATCGTCATCAACGACGCCAATGCCGCCGCCCTCGCCGAGCACAGCTTCGGCGATGCCGACAGCGACATGATGCTGATCAAGGTCGGCCACGGTGTCGGTGCCGGTCTCCTGCTCGACGGCACCCCGCTCTTCGGCAGCCGGTTCGCGGCTGGCGAGATCGGGCACGTGGTGGTCGGCACAGACGGCGGAGCCGCCTGTGCGTGCGGAAAGCACGGCTGCCTCGAGACGTGGCTGGCTGTGCCGCGACTGGAGGCCGCGCTCGCGGCATCCGGTTCGGATGACGAGAAGCTGCAGATTCTTCGGGAGGCCGGCCAGCGACTTGGCATCGCGCTCGCTCCCGTGGTCGGTGCCCTCAACCTCGCAGAGGTAGTGCTGAGCGGACCGACCGAACTACTTGATGGCCCTCTCGCCGAGGCGACCATCGAGACACTCCGCGCGAGGACGATGGCCGAGTTCCATGGCGATCTGACTCTGCGGATGACAACCCTCGGAGAGGACATCGTCATGCGCGGCGCAGCCGTCATGGTGCTCTCCGGCCAACTCGGGGTCTCTTGAGACCTCATCCCTCGCACCACAGCGGAGTGGCCAGCCGGGCACCCCGTACCCCTAGTAACAAGGACTACACAATGAAGAGAAAGTACGGAGCAGTCGCCATCGCGACCGCAGCGCTCGTCGTTCTCGCCGGGTGCTCCACGAACGCCCCGGTCGCTGATGACGAGGGTGGAAAGGACATCACTCTCTGGGTCATGGGAGGTGACACCCCGGAAGCACTGCGCGACTACCTTAAGACAGAGTACGCAGACGCCACCGGGGGCACCCTTTCCATTGAGCAGCAGGACTGGTCTGACGCTCTTTCGAAGCTGACCACCGCACTACCCGATGCCGACAATACCCCGGACGTGGTCGAGATCGGCAACACCTGGGCCCCGACCTTCACCAGCGTCGGTGCATTCTCCGACCTCTCCGACATCCACGAGGAGCTCGGTGGCGACAAGCTCCTGCCGTCGTTCGTCGAGGTCGGCAGCTACGACGGCAAGGTCTACGCCGAGCCGTACTACTTCGGATCCCGCTACATCTTCTACCGCAAGGACATCTGGTCGGCCGCTGGCCTCTCGGTTCCGACCACGCTCGATGAGTTCAACGAGAGTGTCGCAACCCTGAAGACTGCCGGCCAGTCGGGCTTCTACATCGGCGGAGAGGACTGGCGCAACGGCATCTCGTGGATCTTCGCCAACGGCGGAGAGCTCGCGACTGTCGACGGCACCACGTGGTCGTCGTCGCTGAGCGACCCGAAGACCATCACGGGTCTCGAGCAGCTGCAGTCGGTCTTCGCGGATGCCTCGCTCGCCCCGGTCACCGAGGCAGACAGCACGCCGTGGGTCAACATCAACAACAACGCAACGACGGGCGCGCCTGAGGCCGCCACGATCATCGCTCCCGGATGGGCGCACTGGTCGATCGGCGACCTCGCACCCGACCCCGCCGACGACACCAAGACCATCGCAACCTGGAACGACGAGACCTTCGGCGTCTTCGTTCTGCCAGGTGTCGACGGCGGTGCCGCTCCTGTATTCGCCGGTGGCTCGAACATCGCCATCTCTGCAGCGAGCAAGAACCAGGCTGCGTCGAAGGAGCTGATGAAGATCATCTTCTCGAAGGAGTACCAGACCATGCTCGGAGAGAACGGTCTCGGCCCGGCAAACCTCGACTACTCGAGCGCGCTCGGTGACGACCAGTTCGCCGCCGCGCTCGCAGAGTCTGCTGCAAGCTCCAAGCTCACCCCCGCCGCTCCCGGCTGGGCAGCGGTCGAGGGCTCCGGCCTTCTCGAGGAGTTCTTCGGCAAGGTCAACGCCGGTGGAGACATCAAGGCCCTCGCGGCTGAGTACGACGCCAAGATCGACGAACTGATCAACGGCTAGCCAGCAGTACCGGGGGGGGGGGGGGGGGGGGGGGGGGGGGGGGGGGGGGGGGGG
>NZ_JBXMIS010000081.1:0-18061 GCF_057073975.1 Conyzicola sp.
ACCGCCCCGCTCTCCCGCTCCATCCCCCCCGCCCCCCTCGACACCCTCGCCGGAGGGCCGGCCCTACTCGAGCTGTTCCGCGGCGACCCCGGCATGCAGCGCGTGCGCGACCTCCTGCTGCGTGCAGAGAGTGGCGACGCGAGCGCCAAGCGCGTCATCGCGGATGCCGGGCGCCACATCGGCATCGCCGCCGCCAGCCTGTGCAACCTCTTCGACCCGGAGCTCCTCGTCATCGGCGGAGAGCTCGCCCAGGCCGGCGAGACCCTCCTCTCCCCCATGCGGCACGCCCTCGAGCGGTCGGCGCTTGCCAGCTCCGACGGCGTGCCAGCCATCGTGCAGGCAGAGCTCGGCGACCGCGCAGAGCTCCTTGGCTGCCTCGCCCTCGCCATCGACCACGTCGGCGTCGACTCGACGCAGCAGGCCGGATCGATTCAGAGCAGCGGGCTGCGCGCGTGAGCGGCCGGCTCCTGCGTGCGGTCGTCACGATTGCGACCGCCGCCCTCGTTCTCGGCGGGTGCACCGTCGTGCCGCAGACCGGTGCCGTGAAGATCGCACTGCTGCTGCCGGAGTCGAAGACCGCCCGCTACGAGAGCTTCGACCGACCGTACTTCGAGAAGCGCATCGCAGAGCTCGGCGACTACGAGGTGCTCTACTCCAACGCCGACCAGGATGCGGCCAAGCAGCAGAGCCAGGCAGAGGCCGCTCTCGCCTCGGGCGTCGCCGTGCTCGTGCTCGACCCCGTCGACTCCGCTGCCGCCGTCAGTATCGTCACCGCCGCGAATGCGCAGGGCGTGCCCGTCGTGTCCTACGACCGGCTCGTGGCCGGGGGGCGGCTCGACTTCTACGTCTCCTTCGACAACGAGAAGGTCGGCGTGCTGCAGGGCACCGCACTCATCGACAAGCTCGACGCCGACGGAGCCGACGGAGGCATCCTTGTTCTCAACGGCTCTCCGACCGACGGCAACGCGATCCTCTTCAAGGAGGGTGCTCACAGCGTCATCGACGGCAGCGGCTACGAGATCCTCGCGGAGTTCGACACCCCCGACTGGAGCCCAGACAAGGCGCAGGAGTGGGTGGCCGGCCAGATCACCCAGTTCTCTGGCCAGATCAGCGGGGTCTACGCCGCCAACGACGGAACGGCTGGCGGGGCGATCGCTGCTCTCAAAGCGGCCAACGTCTCCCCCCTTCCCGTGGTGATCGGACAGGATGCCGAGCTCGCCGCCATCCAGCGCATCGTCGCCGGCGACCAGTACATGACCATCTACAAGGCGATGCGCGCGCAGGCGGAGCTCGCGGCCGAGGTGGCCGTCGCCCTCGCCACGGGCAAGCCGGTCTCTGGCGAGACGACGATGCAGGGCACGCCGACGACCCTGTTGCCGATCGTCGTCGTGACCATCGACAACATCCTCGACACCGTCGTGGCCGACGGGCTGTACACGGTCGAGGAGATCTGCACGCCAGAGTATGCCGACGCGTGCGAGAGGGCGGGCATCCGGTGACCGGCGACATGCCGACTCCGCGCGCGCCAGAGCAGATCCTGTCGCTGCGCGACGTGTCGAAGCGCTTCGGCGCCGTGCGAGCGCTCAGCGGCATCGACTTCGACGTGCACGCTGGCGAGGTCGTGGCGATTGTCGGCGACAACGGCGCGGGCAAGTCGACCCTGGTCAAGATCCTGTCGGGGGTGCACCCGCCCGACGGCGGAACCATCACGTTCTATGGATCCCCCACTAGCCTCGCATCGCCAACCGACGCGCGAGACCTCGGCATCGCAACCGTGTTCCAGGACCTGGCGCTCTGCGACAGCCTCGACGTGGTCAGCAACCTCTGGCTCGGGCGGGAGCTCACCCGCGGCGGCGCCCTCGACGAGGTCGAGATGGAGCAGCGCTCGTGGTCGCTGCTGCGTGAGCTTCGGGCGCGCGTGCAGTCGGTGCGGGTTCCTGTTGCCGCACTGTCGGGGGGCCAGCGGCAGACCGTCGCGATCGCCAGATCGCTCATCGGCGAGCCGAGCGTTGTCATCCTCGACGAGCCGACGGCCGCCCTCGGCGTCTCGCAGACCGCAGAAGTGCTCAACCTCATCGAGCGGCTGCGCGAACGCGGGCTCGGCGTCATCCTCATCAGCCACAACATCGCCGACGTGCTGGCCGTCGCCGACCGGATCGTCGTGCTGCGTCTCGGCCGAAACAACGGAACGTTCCGGGTGTCGGATGTCACGAGCGAGATGATCATCGCCGCCATCACCGGGGCAACAGAGCACCACCCACCGGCCGCACCGCGCCAGCGGCCGGCGATCGGCCCCGTACCGACGGAGACTGCACCGTGACAGAGACCCACCCCCAGGACGCGAGGCACGGAGGCTTCCGCGGCACCCTCGACGCCTTCGTCGAGCGGCTCCGTGGCGGCGACCTCGGGTCGCTTCCCGTGCTCACCGGCCTCGTGCTCATCGCCGTCACGTTCCAGCTGCTCAACCCCAACTTCCTGTCGCCGACCAACCTCGTGAACCTCACCATGCAGTGCGCGGCGATCGGCACGATCTCGATCGGCATCGTGCTCGTGCTGCTGGTCGGAGAGATCGACCTCTCCGTCGGCTCGGTCAGCGGGCTCGCCGCGGCGCTGCTCGCGGTTGCCTTCGTGCAGCTCGAGCTTCCCCTTCCCGTCGCCCTGCTCGCCGGCGTCGCCGCCGGCGTCGTCGCCGGCCTTGCCTACGGACTGCTCTACACCCGGTTCGGAGTGCCGGCCTTCGTGCTGACGCTCGCCGGCCTGCTCGGCTTCCTCGGCGTGCAGCTCTGGGTGCTCGGCCGCGTCGGGTCGATCAACATCCCGTTCGACTCGTGGATCGTGACGTTCGGACAGCAGCTCTTCCTTCCCGACGCCGTCGCCTACGGCATCGTCGGCCTCGTCGTGCTCGCCTACGGCTGGAGCCTCGTGAGCCAGGCGCGCCGCCGCACCGAGGCAGGACTTGCGGCGATGTCGACGAGTGTCATCGCCATCCGGGTCGGTGGGCTCCTCGCCGTGCTCGGTGTCGCCACCTGGTACCTCAACCTCGCCCGCGGCGTCGGCGCGATGTTCCTGCTCTTCGTCGTGCTCGTGACGATCATGAACCTCGCTCTCACCCGCACGCGGTGGGGCCGTGCGGTCTACGCCGTTGGCGGCAGCGTCGAGGCGGCGCGCCGTGCGGGCATCCGGGTCAACCGGGTCTACATCTCGGTGTTCGTGCTGTGCTCGACCTTCGCCGCGGTCGGCGGACTCATGGCTGCCGCACGACTCGCTGCCGCAAACCAGAGCTCTGGCGGCAGCGACACCAATCTCAACGCGATCGCCGCCGCGGTCATCGGCGGCACGAGCCTGTTCGGCGGCCGCGGCTCTGCATTCTCTGCCCTGCTCGGGGTGCTTGTCATCATGTCGATCTCGTCAGGGCTCACCCTGCTGAACCTCGACTCGTCGATTCGGTACATGGTCACCGGCTCTGTGCTCGTGCTCGCGGTGATCATCGACTCGCTCTCGCGCCGGTCACGCGCGGCGGCGGGCCGGGCATAGCGCGGCTGAGCGAATCGATGGCACCTTAACGCGGGGTCGCCGTCGAAATTTTCGCGGGATACCGTGGAACCGGAGTCAGGCCCGTACCACCACTGACCCCTGGAGGAATCACATGGTCAACGCAGACCGGGCGCGACGCGCCACCGCACTCGTCATCGCGATCGCGATCACGGCAAGCCTCTCGGCGTGCGCCAGCGAGGACTCGACCATCTCGCTCGCCGACACCAAGGCACCGACCCAGTTGCTGCGCAACGACGCCGCCACCCGAGTTCCGGCGGATGCCGTGCTCACCATCGGCGAGAAGAGCGACGGGTCAGAGGGCTGCGCCCTCGACGACGACCCCGATGGCCTGATGCGCAAGTGGCACTCGAGCATCGTGCTCGAGATCAACTCCGCGGCGGCCGCCGACGTCGAGACGATCAGCGCCGACCTCTCTGCCACCTACATCGACGAGGGCTGGGACGAGTTCCTCTCCCAGGGCACCGGCAGCTCGACCCGCACGCTCAAGAAGGACGGCTCCCGCTCGCAGCTCATCCTGACCACGACGAGCGACCCCGACGGCGACGGGCTCGGCGCGACCATCGCGATCGACGTGCTCGGCCAGTGCGTCAAGACCGGCGGCCCCGACTCCGACGAGGTCGTGCAGCTCGGCACCCGCTAGCCCCCGGCGAGCTCGATGAGCTGGCCCGGCTAGGGCAGGCGCGCGAAGGCCCTGACCGGGAAGGTTCCGAAGCCCTCCACCTTGGGCGGCACGACGGTCACGAGCGCGCCGCTCGGCGGCAGCTCTGCGAGGTTGGTCAGGTGCTCGACCACATGGATGCCCGCTGCGAGCAGCCCCGAGTGCGCCGGCCGCTCCCCACCGCTCTCGGTATCGTCGATGTTGAGCGAGTCGATGCCGACCATCGTGACGCCCTGCCCAACGAGGTAGTCCGTGCCCTCACGGGTGAGGAACGGCGCGTTGCTCGCGTAGGCGGGCGTGCCGAAGTGCGCATCCCACCCCGTGTGCAGCATGACGGCCTTGCCCGCGACATCCCTGTCCCAGAAGACGCTGGCCGGGATGCCCCGCTCGAGCGAGTCCTGCAGGTGGAAGACCTCCGCTGGCTGGTCGACGAGAGTGGCTAGCTCAAGGCCGGCGAGGTCGGTTCCGCCCTCGTAGCGGTGGAAGGGGCTGTCGATGTAGGTTCCGGTGTTGCCGATCATGGTGATGACGTCCATGGCGAACTGCGTGCCGGGTGCGTACTTCGCGATCGACTGCTCGCGGGTGAGGTGCGGCGAGATGACCGGTGCCGGCAGACCGGGGTAGGTGACAAGGCCGGCCCGGATGACGTGGCTGAGGTCGACGAGGCGACCGCGGGTCGATCTCGTCGTCGCCTCGATGCCCCGCGACCCCCGGTGCGCCTCCTCGACCACCGACAGGTTCGTCAGCTCGACCTTCGACACGAGCGCGAGGCCGAGGTGCTGCACGAGCAACGGCGCGACATCGGCGTCACGCGATGGCAGGTCGAGCCGGAAGCCGCTGGCCGTCAGGTCGCCACCGTTGGCGAACTCGATCCTGGCGTCGAAGTGGGCACGGTACTGGGGTTCAGGAGACTCAGACACGGGATTTCACTGCTTTCACGATGAGGGCGACGACGACGAAGGCAAGGGGAACGATGAGGGCGGCACCGGCGAGCACGAGCAGCCCCGCGATGAGCACGCAGCTGGCCACGGCGAACCACCAGCCGATGCTGAAGCGCTCGAGGAGGCGAAGGGCGGCGACCATGCCGAGGGCGTAGACGCAGACCATGCATGCCGTGTTGATGAGGATGAAGGGGGTCAGGTCGAACCCCGTGAGAGCGACCGCGGCGACGTAGAACGCGACGACCAGAGCATTGAGGCCGAGGCTGCGGCGTGGCACTCCCCCGGCCTCTGCACCACGGGCGAACCAGCGCGGGAGGTCGCCGTCGCGCCCGAGCGAGGCGCCGAGCTTCGCCAGCGCGCCCGTGTAGGTGTTGAGCACCCCGAGGGTCACCACGAGGGCGATGGCCGCGACGATCCCGGGGCCGATAGCCGAGCCCCCCAGACCGACGAGGGTGAGCAGCGGCACCTCCGTCTCGCCGGCACGCGACCCGAGGGCCGCGATGGTGATGAGCTGGAGGCCGACGTAGCCGACGCCGACGGCGACGATCGCGATCGCCGTCGCAAGCGGGATGGTGCGGCGGGGGTTTCGGAACTCCGCGGCGATGTGGGTCACCGCCTCCCATCCGGAGAAGGCCCAGACCAGCAGCGAGATCGCCACCCCGACTCCCGCCCACCCGTGCGGAAGCAGCGGCTCGAAGTTCGCCGCGTCGGCCGAGGGCAGCGCGAGGGCGATCACGAGCACGATGATCACGACGAGCAGGCCGGTGAGCACCAGCTGCACCCGGCCGGATACCGAGAAACCCCAGAAGTTGGAGACGAACGGAAGCGAGAGCACCGTGAGCGCGATGACGATGACCATGACCTCGCCGCCGCCGAAGATCGCGGCGAGGTAGCGACCGGCGAGGATGCCGACGACGGGGGCGCCGATGACGACGCCGAAGAAGAAGAGGTAGCCCGCGATGCGCGCCGCCGTATCGCCGAGCGCCATGCGCACGTAGGTCGCGACCCCACCAGAGTCGGGAAACCGCGAGGCGAGCGCGGCGAAGGTGCCCGCGAGCGGAACGGAGAGGATGAGCACCGCGACGACCGCGAGCACCGATCCGGCACCAGCCGCCTTGGCTGCCAGCGCCGGCAGCACCAGGATGCCGGTGCCGAGCACCGCCGCGATGTAGAGGGCAGAAGCCTGAAGCAGGCCAAGACGCCCCTCGTGGATTACGGTCGGCGTCGCTGTCTCAGTCACGAACCCATTCTGTCGCTGGCCTCCGACCTCGAGGCGCTTCCGCTCTGCCAGCACTCGGCGAGAAGGCGCCAGAGATTCAGATGCGGTCGAGCGCCTCGAGCACGTCTGCCGTCAGGTCGGCGACATCCTCGATACCGACCGAGAGCCGCACGACGGAGTCGGGCACCTCGAGAGCGGTGCCGCGCACAGAGGCGTGGGTCATCTCCGACGGGTAGCACATGAGCGACTCGACGCCGCCGAGCGACTCCGCCAGCTGGAACAGCTTCGTCGACTCCGCGAACTTTCGCGCCTCGGCACCGGAGTGCAGCTTGAGCGAGAGCATGCCGCCGAAGTGCTTCATCTGCCGGGCGGCGAGCTCGTGGCCCGGGTGGTCTGGCAGGCCGGGGTAGTAGACGGTGTCGATCTTCGCGTGGCCCACCAGGGTCTCGGCAATCGACTGCGCGTTCGAGGAGTGCCGGTCGAGCCGCACACCGAGCGTCTTGATTCCGCGCACGGTCAGCCAGGCGTCGAAGGGGCCGGAGACGGCACCGACGCCGAATTGAAGGAAGCCGACCTTCTCGGCGAGCGCCTCATCCTTCACGATGACCGCACCGCCGAGAACGTCGCTGTGCCCGCCGAGGTACTTCGTTGTCGAGTGCACGACGACGTCGGCTCCGAGCGAGAGCGGCTGCTGCAGGTACGGCGAGGCGAAGGTGTTGTCGACGACGACCGTGATGCCCATCGAGTGGCCGAGCTCTGCGAGTGCCGCGATGTCGCTGATCTTCATGAGCGGGTTGCTCGGCGTCTCGACCCACAGCACCTTGGTTGCATCGGGCCGGATGGCGTGGCGCACCGCATCGATGTCGCTGAAGTCGGCCGTCGAGAGCGATACACCCCACGGCACGAAGACCCGGTTGACGAGGCGGTGGGTTCCGCCGTAGACGTCGTTGCCCATGAGGATGTGGTCGCCGGGGGCGAGCAGGGCACGCAGCACCGCGTCCTCAGCCGAGAGGCCGGAGGCGAAGCTGAAGGCTTTCGTGCCGCCTTCGAGCGAGGCGAGCAGCTCCTGCAGGGAGTCGCGGGTTGGGTTGCCGCCGCGCGCGTACTCGTAGCCGTTGCGGAACCCGCCGATGCCGTCCTGCACGAAGGTCGTCGTCAGGTAGACGGGCGGTACGACAGCACCGGTGGTCGGGTCGAAGGCCTGGCCCGCGGTGATGGCACGGGTGTCGAAGCCGAAGTTCTCTGGCACGGTGGTCGTTTCTACTCGGAGAGGTACGTCAGGAGGTCCTGACGCGTGAGCACAGCGGCCGGCTTGCCGTCATGGATGACGAGCAGGGCGTCCGCGTCGGTCAGGGCGGCGCGCGCTGCAGCGACCGACTCGTGCATACCGATCAAACCGAGGGGAGGGCCGACGAATTCCTTGAGCGGGTCGCTGAGCTTGGCGCGACCGCTGAACACGGCGTCGACGAGGCTCTTCTCGTCGATCGACCCGACAACCTCGCCCATGACGACGGGCGGCTCTGCCGTGAGCACCGGCATCTGCGACACGTCGAAGGTGCGCAGCTTGTCGATGGTGTGGCGAACGGTGTCGGTGGGATGCACGTGCACGAGGTCGGGCAGCGAGTCGTCCTTGGTGCCGACGAGGTCGGCGACCGTCTTCTCCTCGTTGAGCTGCGTGAATCCGTAGGACTGCATCCACTTCTCGTTGAAGATCTTGCCGAGGTAGCCGCGGCCGCCGTCGGGCAGCAGCACGACGACGACGTCGTCCTCGGTGAGGTGCTCTGCAGCCTTGAGGGCTGCGGCAACGGCGAGACCGCTCGAGCCGCCGACCAGCAGACCCTCTTCGCGGGCGAGGCGACGGGTGATCTCGAAGGACTCCGCATCGGATGCCGCGATGATCTCGTCGACGACAGAGCCGTCGTAGGCGCTCGGCCAGAAGTCCTCGCCGACGCCCTCGACGAGGTACGGGCGGCCCGTGCCGCCGGAGTACACCGAGCCCTCAGGATCGGCGCCGATGATCGTGACCGCGCCGGCCGACACCTCTTTGAGGTACTTGCCGACACCGCTGATGGTGCCGCCGGTGCCGACACCGGCGACGAAGTGCGTGACCTTGCCCTCGGTGTCGCGCCAGATCTCTGGGCCGGTCGTCTCGTAGTGGCTGAGCGGGCCGTTGATGTTGGAGTACTGGTCTGGCTTGAATGCGCCGGGAATCTCGCGTGCGAGCCGGTCGCTCACCGAGTAGTACGAGTCGGGGCTCTCTGGAGCCACGGATGTCGGCGTCACGACGACCTCCGCACCGTAGGCGAGCAGCACGTTGCGCTTCTCCTCCCCGACCTTGTCTGGCAGCACGAAGACGCAGCGGTAGCCGCGCTGCTGGGCGACAAGGGCGAGGCCGATGCCGGTGTTGCCGCTGGTCGGCTCGACGATGGTGCCGCCGGGGGCGAGCTTGCCCTCTCGCTCTGCCGCATCGATGATGCGGGCGGCGATGCGGTCTTTCGACGAGCCGCCGGGGTTGAGGTACTCGACCTTGACCAGGATCGTCGGCTTGAGGCCCGTGGTGAGGCTCGACAGCTTGACCAGCGGGGTGTTGCCGATCAGGTCGGTGACGGAGTTGGCGTACTTCATGGTGCGCTCAATCTACCAGCGGCGGTTTTGAGGTTACGGGTAGCGGGATCATGGCAAACTCGACGTACACCTCGAGAAAGCGACACAGCAATGGCGAACGGCTCTCAGCGCTCCGGCGCCACGATCAAGCAGGAGCGCGAAGCGCAGCGTTCAGAGAAGGTCGAGGCCTTCAAGAAGCAGCGTGCGAGGGAGAAGCGCAATCGCCGCATCGGGCTCATCATTGGAATCGTCGCCGGTCTTGCCGTTGTCGCCCTGCTGATCACCGCCATCGTCGTAGCCAACAAGCCGAAGGTCGACCCCGACAGCATCTCGATCGAGGGGCTGGAGAAGTTCCCCGGCCTCACCAGCAACCACGTCGACACCACGGTCGACTACGAGGGTCTCTACGGAATGACTCCGCCCGCCGGAGGAGACCACAGCGGCGTCTGGCTCAACTGCGGCGTCTACGACCAGCCGGTGCCCAACGAGCGTGCCGTGCACGCCCTCGAGCACGGCGCCGTCTGGGTGACCTACGACCCCGACGCCGTCTCTGGAACCGATCTCGACGTGCTGCGCGACAAGCTCCCGTCGACCTACATCGTGCTCTCGCCGTTCGACGGCCTCCCCTCCCCCGTCGTCGCTTCCGCCTGGGGCAACCAGGTCGAGCTCGATGGCGTGAACGACGAGCGCCTCGGCCAGTTCATCGACAAGTTCTGGAAGGCCGGCGACGCCCCGGAGATCGGTGCTCCGTGCTCCGGCCAGCCCGAGGCGCCTGGTCTCGTTGGCTAGCACCCGCACCATCGTCGCGGGCGTGCTCGCGGTGCTGCTCGTCGGGGTCGGGGCGTTCTCTGCCGGGCGGCTGACGTCTGGCGTCGAGGCGACCCCGTCGTCCACGAGCGCTGCCGCTGGTTTCGCCCGCGACATGCAAGTGCACCACGACCAGGGTGTCGAGCTCGCCATGCTCATCCGCGACCGCACCGACGACCAAGAGCTGCGCTCCCTCGCCTACGACATCGCTATCACGCAGGCCAACCAGTCTGGCCAGATGCTCGGCTGGCTCACCGTGTGGAACCTTCCGCAGGCATCGCCAGAGCCATCGATGACGTGGATGTCGCGGCCTCCCCTCAGCGGAGCAACCGACCACCACGGCAACGCCGGCACCGCCCACTCCGCCGGTGAGCCGATGCCCGGCCTCGCAACCCCGGAGCAGATGCAGTCGCTGCGCGACGCCTCTGGCGTGGACGCCGAGCGCATCTTCCTCGAGCTGATGATCGCCCACCACCATGGCGCGGTCGAGATGGGCGACGCCGTGCTCACCCGCACCGACGTCTCGGTCGTGCGAAGCTTCGCCACCGGCATGATCGTGGCGCAGGAGTCGGAGATCGGGTATATGGAGGAGCTGCTGGCGGCGCGCTCGTAGCCGCACGTCGCGTCTGCGCCGTGCGCCTCAGCCACCTACGCCCCAGCCACCTGCTGCTCATACAGCGCCGCATACTCTCCACCGAGCGCGAGCAGCTCTGCATGCGTCCCGCTCTCCACGATCTGCCCGGCGTCGACGACGAAGATGACGTCGGCGGAGAGCACCGTCGACAGACGGTGGGCGATAGCGATGGTGGTGCGGCCGCGGGAGGCGGTGTCGAGGGCCTCCTGCACGACGTGCTCTGAGATGGAGTCGAGCGAGCTCGTTGCCTCGTCGAGGATGAGCACCGCTGGATCCTTCAGCAGCACGCGGGCGATGGCGATGCGCTGCTTCTCTCCACCCGAGAGGCGGTAGCCGCGCTCGCCCACGACGGTGTCGTAGCCGTCGGGGAACGAGACGATCGTCGCGTGGATGTTGGCGGCCGTCGCGGCGGCGACCAGCTCATCCTGCGTCGCATCTGGTTTCGCGTAGCGCAGGTTGTCGCCGATCGTGGCGTGGAAGAGATAGGTCTCCTGGCTGACGATGCCGATGTTGCGCACAAGGGAGTCGTGCTCGAGGTCGCGCACGTCGGTGCCGGCGAACATCACCCTGCCCGATGACACATCGTGCAGGCGGGGAATGAGGTACGACACCGTCGTCTTGCCCGCTCCCGACGGACCGACGAAGGCCGCGTACTGCCCTGGGCGAATCTCGAACGAGACACCGCGCAGCGTCGCGGGGGTGTCGGGGCCTGCGTCGGGGTAGCGGAACACCACGTCGTCGAAGGTCACCCGGCCGAGGTCTGACTCGTCGACGAGCGCGGCGTCTGGCTTGTCGACGATCGCCGGCTTGAGGTCGAGGTACTCGAAGATGCGGGCGAACAGCGCACCGGATGTCTGCAGGTCGAGCGCGACCCGCAAGAGCCCCATGAGCGGGAAGGTCAGTCGCGCCTGCACCGTCGTGAAGGCCACGATCGTGCCGGCGGTCACCGGCACATCCCGCGTGATCAGCCACGCCGCAGCGAGGTAGATGACCGCGGGGATCACCGAGAGGAAGATGTTGACGATCGCGAAGAACCACTGCCCGCTCATCTGCTGGCGCACCTGCAGGCCGATCTGGTTCTCGTTCTCTGCCGTGTAGCGCGCGGTCTCTGCCCGCTGCTGCGTGAAGCTCTTGGCGAGCAGGATGCCGCTCACGCTCAGCGCCTCCTGCGTGATCGCGGTCATCTCGCTCAGCGACTCCTGCGTCTTCGTCGCGATGCGTGCACGCACCTGGCCGACGCGGCGCTGCGCGATGACGAGCGCCGGCAGCAGCACGATCGCGACGAGGGTGAGCTGCCAGCTGAGCACGAGCATGCTGACGAGCGCGGCGATCACCGTGACGGTGTTGCCGATGACGCTTGAGATGGTGTTGCTGAGCACGCCGGCCACGCCGCCGACGTCGTTCTGCAGGCGGGACTGGATGACGCCCGTGCGCGTGCGCGTGAAGAACGCCAGTTCCATGGACTGCAGATGGCCGAACAGCCGAACCCGCAGCGCGCCCATGACCTTGTTGCCGACCGTCGCGGTCAGCCAGGTCTGCCAGACGCCGAGGCCTGCGGAGGCGATCCACAGCAACACCATGAAGGCGACGAGCTCGAACAGCACCGGCACGTTGGGAGTGCCGCTCGGCGGGAAGAGCCCCTCGTCGAACGCGGCGCGCGTAAGAAGTGGCGGGATAACGCTGAGCCCAGCCGCGATCAGCACGAGCACAATCGTGACCGTCAGGGCGCGCTTGTGCGGCGAGAAGAGGGACCCGATGCGGGAGAGCAGGTCGGGGATCTTCGGCGCCTCGGCGTTCGCCGCCTTCTGGGCCTCGACATCCCCGCGTGAAATACGGCCGCCGCCGACCCCTCGCGGGCCACCGCCGCCGTGCATGCTCATTGGTTCAGGGTATCCGCTGGTTGAGGAGCGCCGCAGGCGCGCGTATCTGCGGGTTGAGTAGGACGCCGCAGGCGACCGTATCGAAACCGGCTAGTGCAACCTGGTTTCGATACGCGCGCTTCGCGTGCTACTCAACCCGCAGACGCGCTACCCCTTCGTCGAGCCAGCCAGCAGCCCGCGCACGAAGTAGCGCTGCAGCGAGAAGAACACGATGAGCGGAACCACGAGCGACACGAACGCGGCAGCCGTGAGTCGCTGCCACTCCTGCCCGCGACTACCCGTGAGCTCGGCGAGCCGCTGCGTGAGCGGCGCCGCCTCCGACGTGCCTCCAGAGAAGATGAGGGCGACGAGGAGGTCGTTCCATACCCAGAGGAACTGGAAGATCGCGAACGACGCGAGCGCGGGAAGAGCGAGCGGGATGATGATCTGCAGGAACACCTGCCCATGGCTCGCCCCATCGACACGCGCCGCCTCGATCACCTCGCCGGGGATCTCGCTGATGAAGTTGTGCAGCAGGAAGATGGCGAGTGGCAGCGCGAAGATCGTGTGCGCGATCCAGATCTGCAGGTAGTTGCTCGTCGGAATGTTGAGCGCGTCTCCTATCGACTCCTGGAACGGCTGCAGCACCCCGGAGAAGATCTGCAGCAACGGAATGAGGGCGAGCTGCAGCGGAACGATCTGCAGCGCGAAGATGAAGACGAACAACGCGCCGCTGCCCCTGAACTTGATCCACGCGAAAGCGTAGGCCGCCATCGACGCGAGCACGAGGGGGAACAGCGTCGCCGGGATCGCGATCGCCAACGAGTTGACGAAGTACTCGCCCAGCTGCGGCGACGAGGCTGAGGCCGAGAACAGCACCTCGCGGTAGTTGTCGAGGGTGAAGCCGGGATTGGCGAAGATCGTCCACCATCCGTTGGACTTGATCTCCTCCTCCGGTCGGAACGACGAGATGAAGAGGCCGAAGGTCGGCAGCGTCCAGAGCACCGCGATGATGAGCGAGACGATCGTCGCCCCGCGCGAGGTGAGGCGCCTCTTGACGCGGTGCGCCTTCGACGGATGGCCGGGCCGCGCCACATCGGTGTCGATCGGTGCGACTACAGGGGTCGAGGTCATCGGATCTCCTTCTGCTTGCGCAGCACCTGCACGTTGTAGATGACAATGGGCAACACGAGCGCGAACAGCACGAGGGCGAGCGCCGCACCGCGTCCTGGCTCGTTCGCCCGGAAGGCCTGGGTGTACATCTCGTTGGCGATGACGCTGGTGTCGAAGTTGCCAGCCGTCATCGTTCTCACGATGTCGAACACCTTGAGCGTCGCGATAGAGATCGTCGTGACGACCACGACAAGCGAGCTGCGGATGCCGGGCAGCGTCACATTGGCGAATCGCTGCCAGGCGTTGGTGCCGTCGAGCTGCGCTGCCTCCACCTGCTCGGTGGGGATGCCCTTGATCGAGGCGGACAGCACGACCATCGCGAACCCGGTCTGGATCCAGATCATCACGATGATGAGAAGGAACGTGTTGACCGGCTCGGTCTGCAGCCACTTGACCGGCTCGCCGCCGAACCAGACGACGATCTGGTTGAGCAGGCCGATCTGCTCGCGGTCGGCGCCGCGGTAGTCGTAGAGGAAGCGCCAGATGATTCCGGCGCCGACGAAGGAGATTGCCATCGGCATGAAGACGAGGGCTTTGAAGATGCGCTCTCCTCTGGACTTGTCGATGAAGACCGCGTAGGCAAGGCCGACGGCCGTCGAGATCAAGGGCACGCAGACCACCCAGATGATCGTGTTGGTCACCACGCGCACAGCGTCGGGCTGCGTGAAGATCCAGGCGAAGTTGTCGAGGCCGATGAGATCGCCGGCCTTGTTGCTGAAGGCGAGGATGCTTGTTCTGATCGCGGGGTAGATGAGGCCGATGGCAAGGAGGATGAGCGCCGGCGCGAGGAACACGACCAGCTGAACGACATCCTTCGCCCTCTTCGGCGCCTTGTCTGCAAGGAACAGGATCAGGCCGATGACGGCCGCGAAGACCGCGAGCCCGAGCCCTACCTGGACGATCTTCTCTATAAAGTCGGCAGTTCTCACTGCTGTGCCCTTTCGTCGGCGGTGACGGGAGTGGGTGCGCAAGGGCGGGGCCGCGAACGACCCCGCCCTCACATGGAGTGGATGCTACGGAGCGGGCCAGCTCGCCTCGATCTTGTCGGCGACGGACTGGCTTGACTCACCGCCGATCCAGTCGACGATTCCCTTGAAGAACGAGTTGCCGCCGACGGCTCCTGGCATCAGGTCAGATGCGTCGAAGCGGTAGGTCGTCTCCTTGTTCTGCAGGATCTCGATGCTCTGCTCGAGCAGTGCGCTCGAGGCGAGGCTCGCGTCCAGTCCGCTGTTGGCGCTGATCACGCCGCCGAGCTCGACACGGTTGTTGGCCCAGGTGTCACTCGAGAGGTACGCCTGGAAGGCCTGAACGGCCTCCGAGTCGGAGAAGGCTCCGACGATCTCTCCACCACCGGTGACGGCGAGCGGGGAGTCGGCCTCGACGGGCGGGAGGATGAACGCGAAGACGTCGCCGTCAGGCGCAACCTCTACTCCGTCGCCCCAGAAGCCCTCGTAGAACGAGGCCTGGTGGTGCAGCGAGCACTGTCCGTCGAGGATCGGCAGGCCGCCCTCGCCGAACGGTACGGAGAGCCCAGCGGTCACGTCACCGATCATGTCCTCGTTCTTGAGGATGTCGCCGACCGAGTCGAATGCCTCGACGATGCGCGGGTCGTTGAACGGGATCTCGTGCTTGTACCACTGGTCGTAGACCTCAGGGCCCTGCTCACGCAGCACGTAGTCCTCGATCCAGTCGGTGACCGGCCAGCCGGTTGCGGCATCCGATGCGTAGCCAGCGCACCACGGCTTGTGGTCGCCCTCTGCCGCGATCGTGTCGGCGAGGTCGTTCAGCTCGTCGAGCGTCTTCGGGATCTCGTAGCCCTTCTCCTCGAACTCCGCCGGGGAGTACCAGACGTAGCCCTTGATGCTGGCCATGAGCGGAGCACCGTAGAAGGTGCCGTCAATGGTTCCGTAAGCCTTCCAGTCCTCCGACCAGAACTCGTCGACGTTGTCCTCGACGGCTGCCGGTGCCGGCTTGAAGTAGCCGCTCGTTGCGAGGTCGGCGAAGAGGCCGGGCTGCGGGAAGATGCCGAGGTCTGGCGGGTTGCCGCCCTCAGCGAGCTGGCGGATGTTCGCCTCGAACTCCTGGGTGCCCTGGTAGTCGATCTGCATGCCAGTGCACGACGCGAAGTCTGACCACGACTCGACGAGTCGGTCGGCCTCCACCTCGACGATGGTGCCGGAGATCGTGACCTCCTCACCGTCGAAGTTGCCGTAGTCGGCATAGGTGTCGCAGTTGGCGTCTGACGGCCCCGGCTCTGCGTCGCCGACGCAGCCGCTGAGAGTCAGACCGATCGCCGTGGCCGTCGCGACCGTGATGATGATTCTTCGATTCAATCGTGGGAGCATGTCCCCTCCTCGTTGAGGTCGTCCCCCGCCGAACGCTGCCCGGCAGGAATGTGATTGGTGCGGACCCGGTCGTCGCGCGGGGTTTCCCCGAAAACGGGAACCGGTTCCACACCCCAAGCTAAGCCCCGTTCGGGGGGAGGTCAAGAACCCAAACTCTCGGCATTCCGTAAGTTTTGCGTAGCGGGCAATTCGAGTACCCTGCGACTCCCCGTCGGACCGCTCGCCTCCGGAGGTATATTGTGGAACCGTTCCCAGATATTTCCCCGTGCTGACCCAATGGAGGGATGAGGCGTGAGCGGAATCGCCGACGTCGCCAGGGCCGCTGGCGTATCGAAGTCGACCGTGTCGCGCGCCCTCAGTGGCAGCGGCTACGTGTCGGAGGAGACGCGAACGCGCGTCGTGGAGGCCGCAGCAGCGCTGGGCTTCGTCGCCTCGAGCAATGCCGCGAGCCTCGTGACGGGGCGCACGAAGAATGTCGGCCTCGTCATCCCGTTCGTCAACCGCTGGTACTTCGGCGAGGTGCTCGAGGGCATCGAGGGCGCCCTCATGGACGCGGGCTACGACCTCGCGCTCTACCGCCTTCGCGACAGCGAGGAGCACCGCCGCCGCGTGTTCGACTACTTCCTGGTGCGAAAGCGCGTGGATGCCGTCATCTCGGTCGGCATAGCCCTCAACGCCCACGAGGTCGAGCTGCTGCAGAACCTGCGCAAGCCCATCGTCGGCGTCGGGGGTGCCATCCCCGGCATCCCGACACTCAGTGTCGACGATGATGCGTGTGCCCGGCTCGCAACCCGCCACCTGCTCGGCCTCGGGCACACCCGCATCGTGCACCTCGGCGGCAGCCTCGACCGCCAGATGGACTTCACGGTGCACGCCAAGCGGCTCGACGGCTTTCTCGGGGCGCTCGGCGACGCCGGGCTGCCGACCGAGGGGGCCTTCTATCCGACGGACTTCACGATGGAGGGCGGCTACTCCGCCGCCCTGCACGTGCTCGCCGACCCGCTCACCCGCCCGACGGCCATCGTCGCCGGGTGCGACGAGATCGCGTTCGGCGCGATCATCGCGGCGCGGCAGCTCGGCATCGCCGTTCCGGCATCCCTCTCAGTCATCGGAATCGACGGACACGACCACGCGGAGATGTTCGGCCTGACCACGCTTCGCCAGGAGCCCGCGGCCCAGGGCGCCCGTGCGGTCGAGCTCGTCATGCAGCAGCTGCTCGACCCGCTCGCGCAGGTCGCCCCGCAGCACGAGATCGTCGAGGTCCGCCTCGACATGCGCTCGAGCACGACCGCTCCCCCGGCCTGACGCTTTTCGACTGCCCCGACGCAGAACGGCCCGCCCCACCGAAGTGGAACGGGCCGTTCGAAACGCGTGAGTAGGTGAACTACTTGAGCGTGATGGTTGCGCCAGCCTCTTCGAGCTGAGCCTTTGCCTTGTCGGCGGTCTCCTTGTTGACACCCTCGAGCACGGTGCTCGGTGCGCCATCAACGACGGCCTTGGCCTCGCCGAGGCCGAGGTTCGTGAGTGCACGGACCTCCTTGATGACCTGGATCTTCTTGTCGCCAGCAGCCTCGAGGACGACGTCGAAGGAGTCCTTCTCCTCAACCTCTTCGGCCGGGGCAGCAGCGCCGCCGCCAGCAGCCGCAACGGCGACTGGTGCAGCAGCGGTGACCTCGAAGACCTCTTCGAACTTCTTGACGAAGTCGGAGAGCTCGATGAGGGTGAGCTCCTTGAATGTCTCGATGAGCTGGTCGCTCGTGAGCTTTGCCATGTTTATCTCCTAGTGTTTCTTGAGTTCTCTAACCGGGCTTTACGCCGCGGTGTCCTGCTTCTCGCGCAACGCGTCGACGGTGCGAACCGCCTGCGCGAGGGGCGCGTTGAACATGTAAGCGGCTCCGAACAGCGAGGCCTTGAAGGCGCCGGCAAGCTTGCCGAGCAGAACTTCGCGGGACTCGAGGTCGGCGAGCTGCCGTACCTCTTCCTCAGAGAGCGGGTTACCGTCGAAGTAACCGCTCTTCACGACGAGGAGAGGGTTTGCCTTGGCAAAATCACGCAGCGCCTTCGCGACGGCGACAGTGTCTCCGTGCACGAATGCGATCGCGGACGGACCAGCAAGCTGGTCGTCGAACGAGCTGATGCCAGCTGCGTTCGCCGCGATCTTGGTGAGCGTGTTCTTGACGACGGCGTAGGTCGCGTGCTCGCTGATTGACTGGCGCAGGCTCTTGAGCTGCGCCACAGTGAGACCGCGGTACTCGGTCAGCAGAAC
>NZ_JBXMIS010000082.1:0-27459 GCF_057073975.1 Conyzicola sp.
GGCCACGGTGCTTCTTGTCCTGGCGGGCGTAGCCATAGAACGGGATGACGACAGTGATCCGCTTGGCAAACGCCCGCTTCAGCGCGTCGACCATGATGAGCTGCTCCATGATCCACTCGTTGAGCGGGGCTGGCATCGACTGGATGACGAACACGTCGGCTCCGCGGACGCTCTCGTCATAGCGGGCGTAGATCTCGCCGTTGGCGAAGGTGCGCGCATCGGTGTGCACGACATCCGTCTCGAGCGCTGCGGCGATATCGGCGGCGAGCTGCGGGTGAGCGCGACCCGTGACGATGACCAGCCGCTTGTGTCCGGTGACCTTGATTTCGGACACGATTCCCGCTTTCTCGTCGGCGAAGCTGAGCAGATTGCCTAGTCGGTGTCTGTGCGTGCTGCTGCTGCCGCTGCGGCCTGAGCCGCGGCGGTGCCAGCACGGTTGGCCTCGACCCAGCCCTCCATGTTGCGCTGCGGAGCCACGTTGATCGCGAGGGCCCCGGCTGGAACGTCTTTTCGGACGACCGTGCCTGCTCCCGTATAGGCTCCGTCGCCAATTCTAACGGGGGCCACGAACACGTTGTGCGAGCCCGTTCTCACGTGCGAGCCAACGACGGTCTTCGACTTGTTCACGCCGTCGTAGTTCGCGGTGATCGTGCCGGCCCCGACGTTGGACTGCTCGCCAACCGTCGTGTCGCCGATGTAGCTGAGGTGCGGAACCTTGCTGCCCTTGCCGATGGTCGAGTTCTTCGTCTCGACGAAGGTGCCGATCTTGCCGTCGGCCTCGAGGATCGTGCCGGGGCGCAGGTAGGCGAAGGGACCAACGGATGCCCACGCGCCGATGACCGCGAGCGTTGCGTCGGTGCGCTTGACCGTCGCACCCTGCTTGACCTCGGTGTCGAGGAGCGTCGTGTCTGGACCGATGATCGCGTCGCGCTCGATGGTCGTTGCACCGAGCAGTTGGGTGCCCGGCAGAATCTCGACGTCCTCCCCGATCGACACCTCGAGGTCGATCCACGTGCTCGCCGGGTCGAGGATCGTCACGCCGGCGAGCTGGTGCCCCCGCACGATCAGCTGATTCATGCGCAGTGCCGCCTCGCCGAGCTGGGCGCGGTCGTTGATGCCAGCGACGATCCATGGCTGGGCGACGGGCATGGCCGCGACAACGGCGCCGGTCTCGCGGATCATGGCCACGACATCCGTGAGGTACTTCTCGTTCTGGGCGTTGGCAGTGCCGACGAGGGCGAGCTGTTCGCGCAGCGGCCCGACGGAGAAGACGTAGGTGCCGGAGTTGACCTCGGTGACGGCGAGCTCGTGGTCTGCCGCGTCCTTCTGCTCGACGATGCGGTCGAGGCTGCCGTCGGCTGCGCGGATGACCCGGCCGTAGCCATTCGCATCGTCGAGGATCGCCGTGAGCAGCGTGGCCGCACTCGAGGCGGCGCGGTGCTCCGCGATGAGAGCGGCGAGGGTGTCGGCGTCGAGCATGGGCACGTCGCCACTGACGATGACGACCTCACCGGTGAAGTCGGCGGGGAGGGCCGCGAGGGCAACCTCGACGGCACGGCCGGTGCCGGGGATGTCGTCCTGGTCGACGATGACGACGTCGGGCAGCATCGTCGTGATCGTCTCGACCACGAGCTCGCGCTCGTGCCGCACGACGGCGATGACCTGCGCGGGCTCGAGAGCACGCGCCGTGTGCAGCACATGCCCGACGAGCGGGAGCCCGGCAAGGTGATGCAGCACCTTGGGCTTCGTTGACTTCATGCGGGTTCCCGCACCGGCGGCGAGCACGATCACGACGAGGTTCTGGTCTGGCATGCCTCTATTGTCTTCCACCAGCGCCGTCACGCACGCACGAGCGCGAGAAGCCGTTCTCTGCCTCCACTGTGCCAGTAGCAGGTCTGAAGGATGACGGCGGCCGTCATGCCGCTCGTCGCCACATCCGCAGGATCGCCAGCGTGCGCGTCACGGGATTCGGTGACGGTATATGCCCCGTCGAGCGCGGTGCCGCGAAGCTCGACTGAGTCGCCGATGGCCATCTGAAGCACGATGTCACCGCCGCAGTGGTTGTGCGCGCCGACAATCGGGGCAACGGCGCCGAGATCCATGCGCACCCAGAGGCACGCATCGACCTCGGCCTGGTAGCCCATCGTGTCGATATCGATCGTCCACGCCGGCGGCCCCGACTCTGACAATGCCGCGGTGGCGACGAGGGGCGCCGCCGCAGTCACGGGCTGGGCCGACTGCTCGCTGAGGGCGAAGGAGTCTATGGCAACCGAAACCGGGAATGCGGGCGCTGACTGCGGTGGAGCGGTCGTCGTGGTGGTTGGCGGAGCGGCCGCGACGAGAGTCGAGAGCACACCGGCGGCAGCCGCGATGCTCGCGAGTCCGCTCAGCCACCGAGTCAGCGACATCCACCTGACCTGGCGGTGGTATTCGCGGAAGGGCGCGTAGTCCTCGACCATGCCGGTCTAGCCGAACCGTCCGTTGACGTAGTCGAACGTGCGAGCGTCGCTCGGGCTCTCGAACATCATCGAGGTCGCGCCCTGCTCGACAATCGCGCCAGGGGTGTTCTGGGCGGCGAGGAAGAAGGCGCAGTTGTCGGAGACGCGCTGCGCCTGCTGCATGTTGTGCGTGACGATGACGATCGTCACCTCCTTGGCGAGCTCGAGCATGGTCTCCTCGATAACGCGCGTCGAGGTGGGATCGAGGGCAGAGCACGGCTCGTCCATGAGCAGCACGCGCGGCTTGATGGCGAGCGAGCGAGCGATGCACAGTCGCTGCTGCTGGCCACCAGAGAGTCCGCCACCGGGCTGGCGAAGACGGTCGCGCACCTCTTTCCAGAGTCCGGCCTTGGTCAGGCTCGACTCAACGAGAACGTCCTTCTCGTCGCGCCGTGCCGAGGTGCCGGTGAGCTTGAGGCCGGCGATGACGTTGTCGTAGATCGACATGGCGGGGAAGGGGTTCGGTTTCTGGAAGACCATGCCGATGTCGCGGCGAGCCTGGGTCAGTCGGCGGGTCGCGCCGTAGATGTCGTCGCCGTCGAGCAGCACCTCACCGGCGAGCGATGCGGAGGGAACCATCTCGTGCATGCGGTTGAGGATGCGGAGGAATGTCGACTTGCCGCAGCCGGAGGGGCCGATGAGCGCGGTGATGAGCCCGGCCTCCATCGTGAGGTCGACCCGGTCGAGCACCTTGCGGTCGCCGAACCAGGCAGAGATCGCGTTGGCCTGCAGTGTGGCGAGGGGGCGCGTGGGCGGTCCGCCCGGTTCGAGCTCGTCGAGGATCTTGGTCGTCGCGTCGAGATCGTCCTCTAGCGGACGCTCGTCGATTGCTGTCTGGTCGCTCATGTCAGTCTCCGATGCATCACAGAAGGTTGGGAAGGAGGTTCATCGTCGCGCCAGCGGTGAAGGCGCCGAGGGAGATGAGAACGGGAAGGCCGACCACCCAGGTCTGCCACATGCCCCACTTTGATCGCACCCAGCGAAGCGCGACAGCGGCGATGGTGAGCCATTGAAACCAGAAGAACAGCTCGAACCAGCCGCTCCCGTCAGAGCCCATGGCCTGCTCAGAGGGGTCGAGCACCGCGGACGTGAACGAGGCAGACGGGGTCTCCTCTGTGTCGGAGGTGAGCACGGCATCCACGTGGATCGCGCCCGACGGCGCAAGCGGGAGCCCGTCTGCCGTGATCAGCTCGAGGCGGCCCTCGCCCTCCTCGAGGGCCACGGGAAGCAGGTCGCCCTCCTGCCGCACGCCGAAGACCTTGTACTTCGCGACACCCTGGCCCGTCGTCACCTCGATGACGTCGCCGTTCACGAGGGAGCCGATGCCGCTGAACGGACCGCCGTAGGTCGCCTGGCGGCCCATGATGACGCTCGTGCCCTCCTGGCCGGGCAGCACGGAATCCCGTCGGTGTCCCGGGCCCGAGGTGAGGTCTGACGGAGTCGTTCCCTGAACGACCACCTCTTCCACGCCGAGCCTGTCGATGGTGAGGAGAGCGATCGGGGTGCCGTTCGGCACGAGGTTGCCGTCGAAATCCAGCTGGCCGAGTGGCGCAACCGCGAGGGCAAGGTCGGTGCGCAGCTGCTGGTAGAGCACATGCTGAGACCGGCCGTGCTGCAGCGAGCCCATGAGGGTCGCGTGCGCGACGAAGCCGACGAGCAGAGTGGACAGCAGCAGCCATGCCACACCGAGCCACCAGCGCGGCTCGCGCGGTGTCGGTGCCGATCGACGCTGCACCGTTCGGCGGGGAGGCGTGCGCAGCCACAGCGGCAGGTTCGACCGGGCAGACCCTCCGCTCGGCCTCGGGGTGTGCGGAACAGGACGCGATCGCGGCCGGCGCGGCACCACGCGCGTGGTCGTCACAGGGTCGACCCCTGCGGCACCGGGGTGCCGCCAGAGAACCAGCCGGCGAGGGTGGCACGGAAGTGGAACAAGGCGGAGAACAGGGAGAGCAGGATCGCGCCGACGACCACGTAGATCCACCACAGGTCGTAGACCCCGGCGACGGCCGACGTGACGGTGAAGCCCTCGTTGGCCACGAACCCAGACAACCATCCGGTCGCCTCGACGACGTGCTCGCCGGTCTGGGTCTTCACCGGGATGCGGAACCGGGCCGCAACATCGCCCTCGGCATCGGCGACGACACTGCCGATCACCACGGCACCGGGATACAGCACGAACTGCACGTTCTCGCCCGGAGTGTAGCCGGAGCCGGTGGCGAGCAGCAGCTCGCTGATGGCCCGCACACTGTGGTCGAGGATCAGGCCGGGCTTGCCAGTGCCGGGTTTCGCGGGCGGAACGGGCGAGCCGTCGGGGTTGGTGCCGTTGCCGCCGCCGTTGCCGTTCCCGCCGCCGTTCCCGTTCCCGCCGCCGTTCCCGTTCCCGTTCCCGTTGCCGTTCCCGTTGCCGTTGCCGTTGCCGTTGCCGCCGGTAGCCGACGGGCTCGGGCTCGCAGACCCCGACAGGTCGGGGATGGTGACCGTGATCGGCGTGCCGGTCTCGTCGGCGACCGCTGGCGGTGCATCCAGCGACTGGAAGCCCATGGTGGCAGACACGAGGGCGACCGCGACGACCGCGAGCACGGCTCCGAGTCGGGTGGTCACACGCCCACCGTGTCTGTGGAGTTGTCCTTGTCGTGGGCCGCCGACTCCGCGCGAGCGGCTGCAGCAGCCTCATCGATGGCGAGGTAGAGGCGCTCCCGGGTGCCGGAGACGTAGCGCCAGGCGAGGTAGATGAGAGCGAGCACGAGAACCACCAGCGCAAGGAGAGTCCACGAGATCGCGACGGCGAAGGTCGTCTCCGACACCGACGCGTAGTCGACGGCCGTGGCGTCGGCGATGACCTCGACGTCGCCTACCTCGGCTGCTGGCTCGGCCGACGGGTCTGTCGTCGACTCCTCTGGTTCGAGCACGACCTCGTCTTCTGCAGGGGCGTCGGTGCTGCCGACCGCGCCGGGCGTGACCTCGATGGTGGAGAACGCGGCGAACAAGCCGAAGACGGCGGGGATCGACGCATCGACCCGCACCGTCTGGCGGGGAAGCAACTCGCGGAACGGCTCTGGGGTGAACTCGGCGAGTCTGATTCCGAACGGCCCGTTGACCACGATGGTCTGACTGACGTCGACGCGCACATTGCCGGAGTTGCGCACGGTGTACGAGACGTCGACGGCACCGGGGGCAAAGGGGTTGAACTCGGAGGCGAACGACGACGACACGCCCTCGATCTCGAGCGCAGACTCGACGGCACCCGACACGGTCAGGTACACGCGGGCGGCGACGCGCTGTTCGAGCTCGACCGCAGCTCCTTCGCTCTCGCCCGTCGTGACGACGGAAGCGATGATGCCGGCCACATGCTCCCCCGGTGCTGCGTCGCTGGGGATCAGCAGGTTGAACGGCACGATCGCCTGCATACCGGGCTCGATGGTGAGGGCGTCGCTGCCGGTCGTGATCCAGGCACCGACGTCGGTCGGCTCGGCGTCACGCTCGAGAAGGCCGAAGGCGCCAGTGTCGCGCTCGTTGATGGCGTCGGTGGCGTAGATGAGGAACTCGGCGGGGGTCGATCCCGCGTTGGTGATGACGACGCTGTCGACGATCTGGGTGCCGGGGTCGACCGAGTACTCGAATGAGCGGCGCACCCCACCAGGCGTCTGCACCGGCTCGACGCTCCAGGTCACGTCGCCATCCGCGGCACGTGATGCCGGCGCAGGGGTAGCTGCGAGAGCACCGGCACTGATCGGCGTCACGGCCAGCGCGAGGGCGAGCGCGAGCGCGACGGAGGAGCGGATTCGGAACATGCGGCGAGCCAATCAGTGGGACGTTAACGGGCAGTGAATGTGGGATGTTGCGCGTGCCGGTCTACACGCAGGAGCGACGACGGATGGCGGGTTGGACACGGCCGAAGCCGCATCCAACCCGCCCGATTCCGCTGGACTAGACCAGCGTCACCGTGAGGGTTGCCGAGTAGGTGCCGGCGCGGGTGGTGCGCGGTGCCTTCAGCTCGAGGAGCGCGTTCACATCGGTGACCGAACCCGTCGTGTTGGGCAGACCCGTAGCGAAGACGCTGCTGGTCTTGAGACCGGAGCCGACGGTCGCCGTTGCCGGAGCAACGACGGCACCGGCAACGGAGCCACCAGCGGTCGTCGTGCCGACGATCGACGGGGTCCAGCCGAGGTACTTGCCATCGAGGGTGTAGCTGCCGGAGGTGAAGTCGCCGACCTGGCCGGTGAGGCTCCACGCCGGGTACTCGAGCTGGCGCGTGTCGGTGACCTTCGAGACCAGGTTGCCCGACGCGTTGAGCGTCTCGCCAACGAGGGTCGCGGTTCCGAGGTTGACCGAGGTCGAGGTGCCGCTCAGCGTCAGCGCGCCAATGTTGCCAGGAATGGTGACCTGGATGTTGGACTGCTGCTGCTGCGCACCGACGAACACGGAGGCGGTGCCGGAGGTCGACGCCGCGTAGGTCGCGCCGGTCGGCTGGTACTCAGCGGTGTACGAGTGCGCACCGTTGGCTGCGCCGACAATGGTCGTCGTTGCGACACCGGATGCGACAGGAACAGTTGCGACGGTTGCCGCACCCTCCTTGAACACGATGCTGCCGGTCGCGGCGGTCGCCGTGGCGGCGCCATCCTTGACCGTGGCGGTGAGCGTGACGTCCGTGCCGGCGGCGCTAGCCGTCAGCGAGGTCGTCGTCGCCGTTGCCGGCGTGTAGACGGCCCATGCGCCGGTGGCGGCGTCGTAGGTCATGTCGAGCTTGACATACGGGTCGGTCGCGCGGTTGGGCGCCGTGCTCGAGGCGAAGTAGTAGAAGCGCAGCTCCCACGTACCCGTCTGAAGCGGCGTCACGAGGCCCGTGAGCTGCTTGTTGCTGACGAAGTTGTTCGTCGGGCTGATCGAGCGGTCCATGTAGACGGGCACGTTGCCGTCGAGGCCGTTCGTTCCTGCGGTCGACGGCATCGCCGTGGTGCGTGAGTTCGACAGCGAGCCGAGCTCGACGCCGCCCTGGTAGGCGAACGTTCCGCCGAGTGCGCGGTAGCCAACGGGAGCAGCGACGCTTGCACTGATGCTGGTGAATAGGTAGGTGTCAGACACGTTGCCGGTGGTGGGGGTGACCGTGAGGGTTCCGCCCGGGATCTCGGCGGCGGATGCGGACTGGGCGACGCTCAGTCCACCGACCATCAGCGCCGCCGTGACGGCGACAGCAGCGATCTTCTTGGAGATGTTCACTGGTTCGATTCCTTTTCGCTTATGTAGCTGGGGAGGGGACTACTAGTAACGGAAGGCCTGCTTGTAGGTGCTGGTGTTGCCGCAGAGCGAGCCGATGGTTCCGAAGCCGTACTGCTTGATCTGGGCGGATGCAGCGCAGACCGACGACGACGTTCCGGCGAAGGTCGACTGCAGCTGCAGGTCGGCCGCCGACGAACCGCTGAGGCGCGAGGTCTGAACGACGTTGAACACGAGTCGGTTGATCGGGAACGCCGAGTTGAGCTCGACTCCTCCACCGGCGGTGAGCAGCAGCGGCTTGACCGTGTCGACGTTGCCGAGCTCGATGTTGCCGCGACGCTCGGAGACGGTGGTCGGCAGTGCGCCGTGGTTGCCCTGGGCGATGTACTGCGCGATCGAGAACGGCGCGATGTCGCCCGCGTTCTTGATGTAGGTGCCGTTGTGCTCCTGCGCCGTGTTGCCGATGTCCGTCGTCGGGGTTCCGACGATGCTCGCCTCGGTCAGACCGAGAGCCGAGAGCCAGAACGAGCGGGTGCCCGAACCGGCCTGCGGGATGATCGGACGGATCGTCACCGAGTTGAAGTCACCGTCGACGTAGCTGGTGACTGTTCCGCGGTAGATGTTGCGCAGCGTGAACGGAGCCGGCGAGGTCGAGTCCTGGCCAGCGTTGCCGAGGGCGATGTCGCGCGGGAAGTCGCTGGCAGCGCTGACCGCGTAGGTGACCGCGTCACGGGCGAAGGGGATGAAGGTCAGGTCGGTGCCGACGAACGAGCCGCTGGGGGCGCTCGAGCTGCGGGCGAAGTCGACCTGGCCAGTGATGTTCACGCCACCGGTTGCCGGGAAGGTGCGCGTGCCGGTGTTGTTCACCGAGGCGCTCAGTGCCTGCACACCAGCCGTGGATCCGTTGGGGCGGTTGAAGGTCGGGCCGGTCGACGTGGTCTGGATCGTTGCCGAACCGGTCGCGTCGTAGGAGCCGAGGGCGGTGACGACGGTGGCGAGGCCGCCGACGACATCCTGGGTGGTGTCGGAGCCGACACCGTTGAGCGGCTTGAACCCGATGGGGTCTGCCGTGGCAGGAGCCACTGCGCCGAACGCCAGCATGGCGACAGCGGACGCGGCAACTACGCCGAGGCGCAGCTTGGTCTTGCTTTGCATTTGGTTTCCAACCTTTTTTGGTATGGTGCCCCTGCAGTTCAGTCCCTGGTGGACTAGCCCCTCATCTCGCTTTGCCGTGTGATGGGGGGTTTCCTTTCGGGTCGGGGCGGATCGCCCGAAAGAAGCGTGCTGTTCTCTAGAGGAGCCCTCTCCCTCGGAACAGGATGGGTGCGACGAGGAAGCCGAGAAGGCCGACCACGAGCGCGATGGCGAGACTGGATCGTGCGATCGGCTCGGTGAAAGCGGCGACCGTGCGGTCATCCGTCAGTCCGTCTGCCGCAGCGGAGACCTCCGGATCACTCGCGCCGCCACCGAGAGACGACTCGTCGCCGATGCCGCCGAAGCCGCCCTCGTAGTCGTCTTGCGCGTAGTTGCCAGAGCTGGAGTTGGAGTCGGTCTTCGGCACGAAGTTCTTGACCTCGGCGGCAGCAACCGCCGCCTTGGCTCTGAGGTCGGTCGTGAGCGGGAGGTAGCCATCCGGCAGCTGGCCGATGCCGGAGCCGGGCTCCTGACCGGAGGTCGTCACCTGGGTGAGCATGCTCGAGATCGTCGCGCGAGTGGCCGCAGTGCTCTTGGTGAGGTTGACAGCGGCATAGGTGACGATGGTCATCGGGTAGCCGCCGGTCGGCACTGCTGCCGGATTGACCTGCTTGACGGCATCGAGGCTCGTTGCCTCGAGCGCCGTGAGAGCGGTCGTCATGCTCTCGGTCGTCGGCTTCGTGCCGACACTCGAGTTGGCGCCGAGCGCGGTTGCCGTGCTCAGGCCCCAGCGCTGCGCCGACACGGTGTCGGTGATGGCGAGGGTGAACTTCTGACCGGGCAGCTGGGCACCGCCGCTCGTCCAGTCGCCCTTCTGGCCCGACGCGTCGAACTTCTCCGTGTTCCAGTAGGTCTTCGAGTTGGGGTCGGCGCGGAAGGTCTGGCGCGCCGCACTGAGGAACGTCTCTGCGAAGGGAGCGAACTGAATGGAGTCGAACCGCGACCGCTCTCCGTTGAACAGCTGCAGCGGCATGAGCGTCTCGTCGTTCCGCGGGAAGGTGTCGAGCGCGAGCGCGGTGAGCTTCTGCGGGTCGCCAGCGAGATTCGTCATGCCCACCGGCCGCTGCACTGCGGTCGCGAGGTAGTTCTTCGCCTCGTCGAGGTGCCAGGGCACCACGGCTGCGGCGTCGTTCTTGGGCAGGTAGTACGGGTTGACCGTCATTCCCCACTCGTCGGCCGCGCCATCCAGGAACGCCGCTGCCTTAGCGTCGGCCATGATCCAGCGCCAGACCTGGCGGATGCCGTCGGCCCCCGACGGTCCCGGAAGGACGAGCGCGGGCGCGTAGGGGAACTGCAGGTAGTTCGTGGGGTTGAGGGCCTGAAACTCCGGGTCCTTATTCCAGTACGTATAGGTGCGGTTGACCGCACCGAGGTGGTCGGCGTTCTCCGCGATGTTGGACTGGCTCTGGGGAACGGAGAAGGGATAGGACTGGGTGAGGAACTTGGCCATGAGCCGTGGCGAGAGCACCAGCTGCTCCTGTCGCCCATCGGCCGACTCCGCGAAGAAGGCGATGACGACACCGGACACCGCCACGGGCGCGTAGGTCAGCGTCGTCTTGGCAAGCGTCTCGCGCTCGTAGTCCTGCAGCAGCTCCCCAGAGCTGACGGGGTACCCGGTGTAGGCGATGCCCGTGGTCGACGAGCCGGGCTCGATGAGCTGGGCGCGTGCGACGGAGTCGGGGTTGGTCGAGAAGCTGAAGGTGCTCTTGACGCTCTGGCATAGCGCAGGCTGCCACGAGCTCATCGCCCCGATCATGAGCTGGGAGCCGATGATGCGGGTCTCTGCTCCGCCAACGGCGCACTGCGAGCCTGTCGGGGCGAAATCGAGGGGAATCACCACGCGGTTGTCCCAGTAGTCGCAGAGATCGTTGATCGGGCTGCCACCCTGCACGGCATTCGCCTGACCGTAGGTGTACAGCTCGTCGCCGTTCGCCGGATCGCGGATGCCGCTGCACTCCTCGCCGTTGCCACCGAAGTGCGTTCCTCGCGGAACCACCACGAGCCAGCAGCGGGACTGGTCGTCGCCGCAGGAGAGCTGGGGGGCCTGGTCGGCCGACTGCGTCTCGAAGTCGAAGTAGCCGGCACCGCCAGCGCCGACCCGAGCGCTCGTGACCTCATTCGTTGTCGACGGGCCGAAGTAGTCGAGAATGGGGTACTTCTCGTTGCCGGAGACCAGCTGGATCTTGCCGCTGACCTCGGTGCCACTCGATGTGCGGAACGGCACGTCGTGAGTGGTCGGACGTGCAGAGTCGAAATCGAGCGGGCCGGTGCGGGCCGCTGTGTCGGAGTAGACCGAGTTGCCGAGGCCGCTGTTCTCCACGCGGTAGCGCCCGCCCCACTGGCAGGTCTCGTTGAAGTCGTCGGCGAGAGGGTCTGGGCCCCAGCACTGCATGGCCTGGAGGTAGTTCTTCGCGTTGTTGAGCGGAAGCGCCGTCGAGTAGGAGGAGATCGTGGGCGCGAAGCCGGTCACGCTGACCCGGATCGCCTGGTCGATGATGCCGGTCGTCTGCGAGACGGTGATCTTGATGTCGTCGAAGTCACCGAAGTGCGGGCTCGTCGTCGAGCGTGCCGGCTGATACTGCGACGCCGACGACGTGTCGTTCGCCCAGGCAACGGTCAGTGCAGAGGACGCGGAGACCGCGGCATCGGCCGCCGGCTCCTGCTGGGGTCCGACCGCGATGAGGCCACCGATCGCGAGGGCGACGAGGCCCGCGGATACGACGCGGGCGACCCGAAGGCGACGCTGCGAGTGGCGGTGAGTGGCTGGCACGGCGCTCACGCTATGAGTCCCCCAGCGGAGGTACAGCACTACCGCCTTTTCTAAGAACGGCTGGCAGGTGAATTCTTTCCCTCAGGCTGCGCACGGAGAGGGTCTTCCACACGGCACGCCCCCGACGAGCCCGTGGCAGGCGCCGCCCGGTCGGGCCACGCGGAATACCCGCGGCCGCCGCGCGCTGTCGGGCGAGCACCGGCGGCAGCAGCACGGCGACGGCGGCAGCGGTCACAGCGAGCAGCATGAAGAGCACGGTCGCGGGGGCGAGCCCGCGCTCTGGCACATCGATGGGGAGGCCGGAGACGATTGCGCTGCCGCCACCCGCCAGGCCGACGACCTCACCGGGATCGAGGGCTCCGCCCGGCGACTCGCCGTCGCCCGCGGCCGCGTCGCCGGATCCCGTCGACCCGCCACCGGTGCCGCCACCACCGCCGCCACCGCTGGCGGCTGTCGCCTCGGTCGCCCCGCCCGTGCCCGTCAGGCACTGGTCGGCGCCCTTCTTGTCGCAGGCCTGCGGCTGTGGTGCGGTGTTGGCCAGCTTGTTGGTGCCATCAGGAGAGAAGGTGGGGTTGTTGCACGAGCTGATGCTCTTGTTCTTCGGATCGCCACCGGGAATCTTCTGCACCTGCTCGAGTCCGGCCGCGGCGAGGTTGACCGGCAGCGGCGAGTAGCCGAGCACTTCCGCCTGCTGCTGTCCCTCGCACAGGAAGTACGAGGCGAAGTCGGCGAGAGTCAGCCCCTTGTTCTCGGTGAAGCTGCCCTCGACGGCGGTTGGAACGATCATGTACGAGTACGACGAGAGCGGGTAGGCGCGCGGATCCGTGTTGCGGTACACCCCGCCGAGGTTCGCCGTCAGGTAGTCGGGCGAGTTCGGGTCGTTGTTGATGACGGCCGCCAGGAGCGAGACGGCCACATTCGATGCGGACGGCTCGGTGTAGTACCCAGCAGCATTGAGCACCTTGGCAACGGGGAAGCGCGCATTCAGCGCGTAGGACTCCTCGACATAGGTGATGGCACCGACCGACTTCGACTGCGCAACGAGGCCGGCAACACCGTTGGAACCCTGTTGGCCGATGAACGCAGACCCCGCCACGACGGGGTAGTTCGATGTGATGCCGCAGTTGGACCTGCCGGCCTTGGCGCAGTAGGCGCTCCACAGTGCCGAGTACTGCGAGCGCATCCAGCTGGTCAACTGCGCCGTGGTGCCGGAGCCATCTGAGCGAACGACCGGAACGATCGTGATGGCGGGTAGGGCGAGCTTGGGGTTGTCGGCCGCGATGGCCTGGTCGTTCCACTTCGTGATGACCCCGGTGAAGATCTTCGTGATCGTCTCGCCAGACAGCCGCAGGTTGGTCACCCGCTTTCCGCCGATCACCAGGTTGTACATGAAGGCGGTGCCTCCGGCGACGATCGGCACGTACGCGAATGATCGCGCAGGGCGAGGATCCGGGCTGTCGCTGCCGCTCAGCGCGTAGGGGATCTCGGAGACGGCGAAGTCGACTGTTCCCTGAGCGAAGAGCTGGCGCCCCGCCGAGGAGCCGGAGTCGTCGTACGTGACCTTCCAGCGGTAGTTGTCGAAGACATTGCGAATCCACTGCTGCAGCGCGTTCGCCGACCAGGTGGAGCCAGAGCCCGCGACCGGGTAGTAGGTGTCGCCAACGGCGCTCGCGCTCTCTGCGGCCGACACACTCGATGGCACGACGAGCAGGAGGGCCACGGCGAGACCCAGCGCGCGGCCGGCGTTCCTTCGGTGCTGCCTCATGGCTTCGATCCCCTTCGTGCTGCGATGAACTGGCGGGCGGCCCCTATCGAGCGAACGGCGACAGCGCGTGCACGACCGGTCAGCGCGGACACGAGCCCCGGCTGCCGAGGCGGTGTCACGACGGCGGACACCCCGAGGTCGCGAGCGCGGTACCGGTAGTCGTCGTCGCGGGACTGCCGAGCGCGGGCACGCGCCTGGCGCGGTGTCAGCTGACCGGGGCCGCGGCCGCCGATCGTGCGGGCGATGAAGAACAGGATGAGGACGACGACCATGAGCACGGCGGCCGTGCCGAAACCACGCGCGATCATGGTGAGCTCCGGCGACTTCACGAACGTGAACGTCGTCAGCGGCAGCGATGTCATTGGCCCGGTGAACGGGTTGAGGTTCAGGAACGTCGTCGCGCCGGCGGTGAGCAGCACGGGCGAGGTCTCTCCGATACCGCGAGCGGTTCCAAGGATGATGGCCGTCGTGAGCCCTGACCGTGCCGTCGGCAGCGTGACGGTCCACACCGTTCGCCACGTGGACGCCCCGAGCGCCCGCGCTGCCTCTTTGAGGTTGCCGGGCACGAGCCGAAGCACGACGTCGGCAGAGCGGATGATGATGGGCAGCATCATCACCGTGATCGCCAGCGACGCGGCGAAACCCGATCGGTTGAAGCCGAGGAAGACGATGACCGTTGCGTAGATGAACAGGCCGGCCACGATCGAGGGAAGCGCCGTCATCGCCTCGACGACGGTGCGAACGAAACGGGCGTACCTGCCCGGGAACTCGCTGAGGAACACCGCTGTGAGCAGGCCGAGCGGAATGCTGATCGCCAGCGCGATAGTGATCATGATCAGGGTGCCGAGCACGGCGTGAAGCACGCCACCCTGGGTCAGCGGGTCGAGCGGACCCGCATTGCTCATGTCCTGGGTGAAGAAGTTGAGGTGGCCGAGCGGCTCGATCCCTCGCCCGACGGTGTAGACGACAACGGAGAACAGGGCGAGCAGCATCAGGAAGGCGAGGCTGTGAACGACGACGTTCACCATCCTGTCGCGCACCGTCGGGCGGTTCTCGTCGAAGGCGGTGAGCATCGCGAAAAGCAATAGGAACACCGTGTAGGAGATGAGCACGAAGCCGAGCTCTCCCTGCAGGGGAAGGGCGAAGACGTAGAGCCATGCCGTAAAGCTGATCGCTGCGGCAGCGCACCCGAGCAGGCGGATGACGTCGACGGTGCGCAGAGTCGAGGTCGACCGTTTGACCTCTGGTGACGCCGCAGAACTCAGGATCGTGGTGGGCATCAGTCGCTCTGGCTTCCCGAGCGACTGCGCGCGATGATCGACGACGCAACGAAGTTCACGATGAGCGTGATGACGAAGAGGGCGAGGCCGGCGGCCATGAGCGCGGAGATCTCGAAGACCGAGGCCTCGTTGTAGCGGAGCGCGATGAGTGCGGAGATGGAGTTGGCGCCCTTCTCGAGAATGCGCGGCTGGATGACGAAGACCGGCGAGATGATGAGGAAGACGGCGATCGTCTCGCCGAGCGCCCGGCCGAGGCCCAGCATCGTGCCGCCGATGATTCCGCCGCGGCCGAAGGGCAGCACGACGCTCGAGATCATGCCCCAGCGCGTGGCGCCGAGAGCGAGAGCACCCTCGCGCTCGCCGATGGGCGCCTGGGTGAACACCTCGCGCATGATCGAGCTCGTGATCGGGGCGACCATGAGCGCGACGACGATTCCGGCGATGAAGGTGGATGCAGCGAACACGGTTGGGCTGGCGAGCGGGTCTGCCGGGTCGAATCCCTCGACGGCGAAGACCGGGATCCAGCCCAGGTTCGTGGCGAGCCACTGGGACACGGGCACGATGGCAGGGCTGAGGAAGAAGACTCCCCACAGGCCGTAGACGACACTCGGCACCGCGGCCATGAGGTCGACGATGGTGACGAGCGCGTCCTTGATGGTTGCCGGCGCGTACTCGCTGATGTACAGCGCGGTGCCGAGAGAGAGCGGAACCGCGAAGACGATCGCGGTGAGCGCGATGAAGACGGTTCCGCACAGCACAGCAGCGATGCCGAAGGTGCCGGAGTTGGGGTCCCACTTCTGCTCGGTGATGAAGGCCGGCCCGGCGACCTGCAGCGACTGGAAGCCCTGGTAGAGCAGGAAGAGGCCGACAAGCGACATGATCGTCAGCACCACGGTGCCCGCGCCGCGCGCCACCCAGCGGAACGCGGCATCCGGGCGGTCGATGACGTTCGACAGCACGCGGGGCGAGTCGGCGGCCGTCGCGATGAGCTCGGTGTCGACCGCTTCCATCACAGAGGTCGCTGCGTTGTCAGTACCCTGCTCCACGGTCGCCTCCCATCAACGCGGGATCGGTGAGTCGCGCTCCGGCGTGCAGGGTCGCCGTGGCCACGGAACGCATGGCGATCTCGATCGAGTAGCGACGGTCGCGATCAGTGAGGTACCAGCGGGAGCAGGTCATCGCCGGCGTGCCGTCGATGCTGGCAAACCAGCCGTAGACGCCTCTGCCCGGCTCGCTGACGAGGCTCACGCTGAGCTGGTCGCCCGCCGCGACAACGGCTTGGGCGCTTTCGCGCGCACTCTCGAAGGAGCGGTGCACCGCGGCACCCCGAGCAAGCTGCCGGTTGTTGGCAGACACGAGCTGCCAGACAACGACTTCGCTGTCTGCACCGACCGACGGAACCGTCGTCGTACTGAGAACTCGGTCACTGTGCGACACCCACGGGTTGAGTTTCGGGCTCTCGCTTGTGAGGAATCGCACGAAGACTACGCGCGGACCAACCGACATGGGCGGTACTTTCTTGCTTGCTAGGGGTGAGCCGCAGGGGGAGCAGCGACTGGAGTCAATTGCTCCTCACGAAACGGGGGACCTCGCCAACACGTACGGCGACTGGCCCGATGGCAAACAATGGGTGTACGCCCCATCGACGCCTCCATGTCGCCCCTCACGTTCACCGCGACGAGCACCGTCGTTCATGCGCGTGCTCCACTCTCACGCGCATGAGAACCCGATTCCTCGTCGCGACATCGGCCGTCGCGCTCCTCTGCCTGACCGGATGCACGCAGGCAACACCAGAGCCAGAGCCCACCGAGAGCTACGTCTCCGACACGGCTGTCGACGAGGCACCGGTCGAGGAGCTCGCTCCCAACGACATCGAGCCAGACACCCTGCTCATCGTGCGCGCCCTCGCGAGCGCCGCGAACGGCTCAGAGCTCTCGCTCGAGTTGCAGGTGCACCAGTCGACACGGTGGGATGACGTGCCGAGCCAGACCCTTCCCGCGGCGGTCATCGAGGACTGCGCCGGCCTCACGGCAGAGCAGTTCGCTGACGAGAAGTGGAGCTTCACGCGCGCGAACCTCACCGCGATCCCGACAGAGACCGCGAGCACGGAGTGGCCGGCTGACGCGATCGTGACCGTCATTCCCTCTGGCGAGACGGGGCGACTGGCTGCCCGCGGCATCCTCGCAACCGAGGCGAGTGCAGCGTGCGGCGTGCCGACATCGTTCGCAGAGAAGGGTCGCGGGGCGATCGCCATCGGCGCGCCAGGTGATGCCGATGCCCGTCTCGCCTGGGCGGCGCTTCGCTTCGGCTTCGCCACCGGCGGCGGCGTCACCCTCACGCAGTGCAGCGCTGAGCTGACGCCGCTGGGCGCGAGCCTCGGCGGAGGTGCCGGCTGGGCTGCGGTGGCAGATCCTGCCGACTGCAGCACCGGATCAGCGGGCTAGACGAGCGGCAGCGGCGCGGGCCGTTGCGCCGCGCGGGTGGCAACCCGTGACCGCATGGGTGCCGCGATGACGCGCGCGGTACGCAGCGATGCGATGGATGCCGCGGCGACATCCAGGCTGATCGGCCCGGTCTCGTACCACCGCGAGCACGTCATCGCCAGCGCGCCGTCGAGAGAGGCGGTCCACCCATGGCTCGCAGAGATCGCACCGTGGAAGCAGTCGACCTCCAGCTCGTGCCACCGGTGCTGCAGCTGCTCAACCGATGCCTTCGCATTCTCGAACGAGTCGTAGACCGAGGCGCTGCGGGCCACCTCGCGGTTGTTCGACGCCAGCAGGCGCCACACCCCCACATGATCGGGGTGCGGCCCCTCTGCGCTCGGCGGATCGCCCTTCGCCGTGAGGAGCTGCTGGCGAAACTGCGCCCAGGCGCGCAGACCCGGCTCGTCGTGCGAGTCGAATGCGACGAAGAAGACGGCGGAACCCGAGCCAGTTGGCACGATAACCTCACCCCGTCGTTGCTGCCGCACGCGCGCGGCATCACTCCAGTGAAGAGGGGCAAGGGGAACGAACTGCTGCGCACACGAGTACGAGGCTTCGCCACACGGTAAACAATCGGGGTCGTCAGCCGTTTCGGCTCCGCCTCCAGGATTCGAACCTAGACCTAACAGCTCCAAAGGCTGTCGTGCTGCCATTACACCAAGGCGGATTGCGGTTGCCCGCCCGTCAATCCTGCCAGAGGCACCCGGGCGACCGCGCCGCGCATCCCGCCGCCGCTACCTGCCAAATGCAGGAGCGGCGCGAGCGCTCCCGCCCGAAATGCAGGGGCCGGTCGTCGCGCGATGCGCCCGTGCCTTCATTTGGCCGGGGTTGGGCGTTCGCGTCTCCTGCATTTCGAACGGAGACAGGCGGCTGCAGTGGCGCGCGATAATGGACGGATGCCCGCACACGACGAAGTCGACCGCATCGTCGACGCGTGGTCGCGCGAGCGCCCCGACCTCGACTTCTCGCCGCTGCAGGTGCTCAGCCGCGTCGGCCGCCTGTCGCGGCACCTCGAGCGCGCCCGCCGCGCGGCGTTCAGCGCCTCCGACCTCGAGTCGTGGGAGTTCGACGTGCTCTCTGCCCTCCGCCGCGCCGGCAGCCCGTACCAGCTGAGCCCGAAGTCACTGCTGCAGCAGACCCTGGTATCGAGCGGCACGATGACCAACCGCATCGACCGGCTGGTCGACCGCGGGTTCGTGGAGCGTCGGGCCGACCCCGGCGACGGCCGCGGCATCCTCGTGGTCATGACGGACTCTGGACGTGAACGCGTCGACCGCGCGATCCGCCAGCTGCTCGAGGGCGAGGCAGAGCTTCTCGACGCGCTCTCGCCTGCCGACCAGGAGCGGCTCGCTGCCCTGCTGCGCAAGCTCAGCCTGGACTTCGACTGATGGCTAGTTTCTAGTGCCCGTCGCAGAGGATCTTGCGCCCCCGAAGCGCGAGCGCCGCCTCAACCCGCTCACCGACGGACTCGGGTCGAGCGCCAAGGCGCACGAGCACCGCCTGCTGTCGGCGGCGCGGCCGGCGCTGCCGTTCCTCAACTGGATCGGCCAGTTCGCGAAGCCACTGCTCAAGGTGCCCGGTCTCGGCTGGATCACCGCCGACCCACTGACCGCCCGAGCCGTGCTCAACGACCCGCAGCACTTCACCCTGCTCAGCGAGGGCGGCGTCGGCCACCTGTGGGCGCAGATTCTCGGCGACTGGGTCTACGACCTGTTCGACGGTCCAGGCCACTACGACCTGCGCACCCGCAGCCGCGAGCTGTTCACCGAGAAGACCAGCGTGCAGTTCGTCGAGACCGCGTGGGGCGAGCGCATCGCCGAGGCACGGGCGAGCTTCGAGGCCGGGGAGCCGTTGGATGTCGCCGACCTCTCGCGCATCCTCGTCGGGCAGATGGTGGTCACTCTTCTCGGGCTTCCGGTCGACGCGAGCAAGGGCGACGACGCCTACCGCGAGATCTTCGCCACCGGAGAGGAGCTCGCCGCCACCGCGCTCGGCACGACCGCCGACACCGTGCTGCCTCCGGCCAAGGTCGCGCGCGCCCGGGAGATCGTCGAGCGGCTCACCGGCCACTTCGACGAGGCGTTCGCGACCGCGCCGGGCACCACCGTGATCGGGCGATGCCGTGACCTCGGCCTCAGCATCCAGGAGACCAAGGGCCTGTCGACACTGCTCATGGTCGCTGGCACAGAGACCGCTGCCAGTGCCATGGCCCGCACCGCAGCCCTGCTCTTCGACACGGGAGAGCAGCACCGGCTCATCGCCGCGCCGAAGCACCGCGACGATGCCGTGCGCGAGGCCCTGCGGGTCACGAGCCCCGCGCCGATCATCGGGCGCTCGGTGCTCGCCGATCTCACCATCGGCGGTCGAACCCTGAAGGCCGGAGAGCGCATCGTGGTGCTCACCTGGACAGCCAACAATCTCGCCGGCGAGTACCGCATCGACCGCGAGTACATCCCGCAGAACCGCCAGCTCTGGTTCGGGGCCGGTCGCCACCTGTGCCTTGGCGGCCCGCTCGCCCGCGCGGGGCTCGGCATGATGATCGACCTGCTCATCGGCGACGGAACGCCCTTCGAGGTGGTGTCGCGGCGCTACGGGCGCACAGTGCTCATTCCGGCCTACGAGTCGCTCGTGGTTCGCAAGCAAATCTGAGGCCGTGAGCCGAAAATCCCCCGTTCAGGGGTGGTTTACATAGACGCTATTGCTGCTAGCGTTAGCCGACCCGAAGTTTCCTTACCTAGAACGAGTACCCGTGATCACATCGAAGCTCCGCGCTGCCACGGCAGTTGCCATTTCCCTCGCCCTCGTGCTGACCGGGGCCACCGCCGCCGTCGCCGACCACAACCGATCGACCGCCAACTCGTTCTCTGTGACCGGAAACGCCGCCACATGGACAATTGTGACCGGATGGATCGCTGACTCCTCCGACTACATGGTCAGCGACACCCCCGGAGACACCCTCGAGGTCACCCAGCTCGCCGCTTACGGCGATGCGCCAGGATCCGGTATCGGCACGGGCGTCGACCTCACCGTCACCTCCTACACCGAGGACTCAACCAACGCCCTCTTCGACCGTTCGACCGAGGTGCTCACCGGAGACCTGTCCTCGCTCGCCGACGGCATCTACCAGGTGTACGCAGAGACCTGCTGCCGTGTCTACTCCGACAACGCCGGGTCAGACAGCTTCTCGGTCTGGGTGACGTTCACCAAGACAGGTAGCTCCTACAACGTTGCCCCCATGGGCTCGACAGAGGCACCGGTCACTATCATCAACGCCACCGGCGACACCGTGGTCAACTACGCGATGACAGACTCCGAGGCGATCACGTACTTGCTGGGGACCGACGTCAACGCGCCGTACTACGGCTTCGACGTCATTCCCTGCTCGACGTTCTCCGGCAGCGTGCTCACCATCGGGCCGTCGCACTGCGCTATCGGCGACGACTTCGCCACCATCTTCACCGCGGGATCGTGGTGGGGCGCAGAGATCGTTGCTTTTGACGCAAGCGGCAACGACAGCGCAACCTACTCGATGCTCCACGTCGCCGGTCCTCCGACGCCGAACGTCAACTATGCCGCCGAGTACGGCAGCACCAACGGCACCGTGCGGTTCGATGTCTACGACTCCAACAGCGAGCCGATCAACACGTGGAACGTCAACTGCGTGAACCAGGTCGATGCCACAGACGTCGTCTCCGCCACCGTCACCGCCCTCGACGACTCCGGAATCAACGTTCCCGGATTCACCATCGGCGAGACCTACGACTGCGACATCACGGCGACTAACACCGCTGGAAGCGACTTCACGTCATTGACGATCGGCGCGATCATCGACCACTACATCGATCTCTCCAGCGCACTGGCTGTTGGACAGGTTCTCAGCGGGAAGAGCGTGACGGTCACCGGACGGGATGTCAGCGACAGCGAGGAGTGGACCCTGACGCAGGACGCGCTGCTCATCGCATCGGCGTTCCCGGTTGCCAATGCGATCGACGCGCCCGTCTTCATGCCGACCAACGCGTGCGTGGCGGGCGCTCACCGCCTGACCGCGACGGCAATCGGCAACAACTTCGGCGAGACGATGACCGACTCGGTCTGGTACACGCTCGACGCCAACTGCGTTATCACGGCGTTCTCACTCACCGACCCGAGCGTCGCGGCACTCGCGGCGTCCGGAGCCAACGTGTCGCCGATCGTTCCGGGTGCAGCAGCACTCGGACTGCTGGGCGGCCTCGCGCTCCTGGTGATCCGACGTCGCAAGATGGCTGCTGTCCGCTAGTACGAACACGAGTAATCGCCGGGCTGCCATGCGCACCCGGCGATTACTCGTTAAAGGCACCTACCAGTGCTCCGCGCCCTGAAGCGACGTCTCGGTAGGTGAATATCCCAGCTCGTGCCGGGCCCTCGAGATGTCGAGCGTGCGCTCGAGCCCGAGCTGGCTCACGGCGTGGCGGGTGAGGCGTGGGCGTCCACCGGCGATGCGATGCATTTTCTCCAGGGCGGCTGCCGCAGAGAAGGCCGCCCGGTACGGGATGCCGTGGATCGCGACATCCGATCGCCCTAGGCGCGCCAGCAGCTCGAGCAGCACCTCGCGCAGCACGGTGTCGTCGGCGTCGCCGATGTTGAACACTCCGGTCGCCGCCCCCGGCCGCACGGCGAGCGAGACGGCCTCGACGAGGTTGTCGATGTGCGTGAGCGTGTGGAGAACGTTGGCGCCCTCTGGCAGTACGAGCCGGTGCCCACGCACCGCACCGACGATGCGCGGAAGCAGGGTGCGATCACCGGGCCCGTAGACGGCGTGCGGGCGCAGGACCGCCGCGTCGAGCCCGACGAGGAGCTGCTCTGCCGCCGCCTTCGACTCGGAGTACGCGCTCAGCCACCGGCTGGGCAGCGGCTCGTCCTCTGCGACCTGCACGGTCGGCAGCCAGGCGTCGTAGACGCTCGAGGTGGAGATGTGCACGAAACGGGCACCGGCAAAGCTCGCGATCACGTTGGCCGTGCCGCCGAGGTTCGCCCTCATGGCATGCTCGCGCAGCACCCAGTCGTCGGCGAGGGCGGCGCAGTGCACCACGGCGTCGGCGCTCTCGGTGATCGGGCGCGAGGCGATGTCCCAGTGCCGTCGCGTGAGCGCGGTCACCTCGTGACCCTCGGCGCGAAGGCGCTCGACGACCGCCCCGCCGACGAAGCCGGCAGAGCCGGTGACCGCGATCCTCACTGCTCCCCCACCAGGCGCACAAGGGCGAGCCGGTCGAGCTTGCTGCTGCGGCCCGCCGTCGGCAGTGCGTCGACGAGCACGATGCGGTCGGGCAGCACGGCTGCGTCGATGAGCCCTGGCAGCGCTCGCCGGATCGCCGGCAGCCGCGACGGGCTGTCGACCACGAGGGCCAGCACGATCGCGTCATCGCCGATGCTGTTGGGCACCCCGACCATGGCCGCCGCGCTCACCCCGGGCAGGCTCGCGATGATCGGCTCGTAGAGACCGGGGTAGACGTTGGTGGTGCCGCGAATGAACATGTCCTTGCTGCGGCCGGCGAGCACCAGCTGTCGCCCGTCGATGCGGGCAAGGTCACCGGTGCGCAGCTCGGTGAGGGGCGGTTGGCCGAGGTAGCCGATCGCGAGACCCGGGCCGCTCACAACGAGCTCGTCGCCGTCGGTGCGCGCGTGCACCAGCAGCTCGCCGACGTAGTCGCCGGCCCCCGTGTAGGCGAGCTTCTCGTCGGCATCGGCGATCGCAACCGGCAGCATCTCGGTCATGCCGTAGATGGAGAGGATGCGGGCATCAGGAAAGCGCTGTCGAGCCCTGGTCAGCAGCGGCCGCAGCACCGGCGCCCCGCCGATGAGCAGGGTCTGCAAGGCTGGCGCCCTCCCCGGCTCGCGGTCGAGCAGCGTGAGCATCGCGTCGAGCGCTGCCGGCACCGCGAACAGGGCATCGGCGTTGGGCAGCAGCCGAAGGTACTTCTCGGGGCGGGCGCCGGGGTCGGCTCCGGCGGCGGGCAGCAGCCAGTGCGCACCCGCGATGAGCGCCGGAAGGCCGACCATGAGCTGGTCGGTGAGCACGCGCTGGCCCGGCGCGAAGCGCACGTGGGCGGCGAAGCCGCCGAGTCCACTGGCGAGCGATTCCCGGGAGTGCACAACGGCCTTCGGGTTCTCTGTGGTGCCGCTCGTGAAGATGATGAGGGCGGCATCCTGCTCGCTGCCCCGCGGCGTGGCGAGGGAGCCGCGCAGCCGATCGATTGGCGCGGCACCGCGCGGCACTCCCGGCAGGCGCGCGCCGGCGTAGAGGTGCCGGGCCTCGGGAACGACGGTCGCGTACGGCGGCAGCTCGAGACCGCGGCTTCGTGCGATCGGCCGCAGCAGCCGGGTGGAGGCGAGGTAGAGCATCGACTCGGCGGCGACCCACCGTGGCGCTGCCAGCCCCGCTCGCGCGCGGAACATCGCCTCGCCGGCTCCGGGGTCGGCGAAGACCACGACGCCGCCAGCAGCGACGATGCCGAGGGCGAGGCAGATGCCGTCGACACGGGGGCGCACGCTGAACAGCACACGGTCGCCCGGCTCGAAGCCGAGCTCGATGAGTCCGGCCGCCGTGCCGAGCACGCGCTGCTTCAGCTGCGCGTAGGTGAGGTCGGCGAGCGCTGGCGCGTCGGGGGTGCGATCGCACGCCGAGAGCAGCTGCTCAAGCACGCTGCACCTCCAGTCGTGCATAGCTCGGGATGAGCACTCCGCGTGCGGCCCGGCGGCTGGCGATGCGCACGTCGCCAGCATCGAGCAGCGCGTCGAGCACCAGCCGGATCTGCGCCATGGCCAGCGGTGCGCCCAGGCAGAAGTGGGTTCCCGCGCCGAACCACAGCTGGCGAAGGGTCGCAGCGACGTTGGCCTGCGGGTCGAAGGCTCCGAGCGCGCGATTGGCCGCGAAGGTGGCGAGGATGACGCGGTCGCCAGGACGCACCGCGACGTCGCCGATGGAATCCTCCGCGACAACCGACCGCAGCATCACGGGCGACGGCGTCGTCACGCGCAGCCCCTCCGCGATCGCCGGCTCGACGAGGGTGCGGTCGGCCGCGATCACGGCCAGCCAGCCGCTGTCGACGAGCAGGGCGATCAGCCGTGGGATGTAGGAGACGAGCGTCTCGGTACCCGTCAGCACGAAGGCACCGACGGCGCCCATGGCCTCGTGCTCTGTGAGCCCGAGAGAGCGCATGCGGCCCGGCACCGTCGACTCGTCGCCGTCGCGGTAGGCGAGTTCTGCGCTGGCCGTGAGCTCTGCGAGCGTCTGCCTCGCTCTCGCCGCCTGGGAGTCGGTGAGGCGCGGCCGGCTCAGTCGAACGAACGCGGTGATCGACGACACGCGCCGAAACAGGTCGTCGCCGATCGCACCCTCGAGCCCGACGAGCTGGCTGATCATGGCGCTCGCGTAGTGGCGCACCTCGGCGACAAGGTCGACCCGCTCGCCGGCGTCGATGCGGGTGGTCAGTGCCGCGACATCCAGCTGCCGTTTCGCGAGTGCGTCGACGTAGGCGGGTGCGAACAGGGAGCCGAGCTTGCGGCGAAGGGCGAGGTGGTCCTCCCCCTCCATGTTGAGCAGCACGCTCGGGCCGAGCACCGGCGTCCACAGGTCGGCCGGAGCGCCAGGGCCCGTCTTGGTGAAGCTCGCGGTGTTCATGAGCGTCTCGCGCAGCAGCGCTGCGTCGGTGACGACGACCCCGAGCCCCGGCACCCGCGTGGCCGGCGCACGCACGGCCTTGAGCAGCGGGTAGGTGACCGGATGCGCGGCGCGCATCACGCGCTCCTCCCAGCGGGCGGCCAGCGGGTTCGGGTCTGGTGTCATCGAATGTCCACGTGCTCCGGCCGGTAGGCGTGGTCCTTGTACCAGAGCAGGGTGTTCTTGAGGCCCCAGGCGGTGACCCGACGGCTCGAGCCGAAGACCACTACGTCGCCACGCCGGGCGTAGTCGGAGGTGATCGTGCGCACAGCATTCACGAGGGCGCGATCCTCGTGAAGGTCTTCTATGCGGGTGCGGGGAAACCCGCCGGCCAGCTCGTAGAGCTCTGCCGTGATGCCGACGTTGCAGCCAGCCGCCATCATGTACGGCCCGAGGTAGTCGCCGCCCCGGTTGCCCCGGCGGATGCGTCCGAATGCCTCGGCGAGGTGCACCGCTCCGCGCAGCATGGCCCGGGTGAGGAGCGGAAGACCCTCGTCGCGGCGGGGCACGAGCTCGCCGCCGACGAGTCGCAGGCCGTGCACCGTCAGCGCCTTTCTCACGGCGGCCGTCCAGTCCTCTCGCGGAATGCAGTCGGCATCGGTTCGCGCCAGCAGCGTCGCCCCCGCGGCGATCGCGGCGCGCATGCCCGTGTCGGCGGCAGCGCCCGTGCCCTTGACCGGCTCGTGGATGACGCGCCAGCGCGGCTGCGCATACGACTCGATGATCGCGACGGACTCGTCGGTCGAGCCGTTGTCGACGAAGACGACGTCGAAGTCGTCGTCACGCTGCTCGATGAGCGCCTGCAGCGTCGGACGGATGCCCGCGGCCTCGTTGTAGACCGGAACCACCACCGCGAGGCTCACAGCCGCACCACCATCAGGCCGAGGGAGATGCCGCCCGCGAGGCCGATGAGCAGTGCGAGGCTGCCCGGCTTCGTCATGCCCGTCTCGCGGGCGCGGATGAGCTGCAGCGGCAGCGTCACCGAGGCGAGGTTGCCGTGATCGGCGACCGTGATGACCGACTTGCCTGCCGCCACCCCGAGCCGCTCGAAGATCGGCGGAAGGTATGGCAGCGCCACCTGGTGGATGGCGACGAGGTCGAAGTCGCTCCAGTCGAGGCCGTTGCGCTCGAGCAGGGCGTGCACGGGAGCGGGACCGAGCTCGAGGAAGGCCGCCTGCAGACCGGCGCCGTCCATGTCGAAGTAGGAGTCGTCCCCTCCGCGCGGGTTCATCGAGCCGCCCGTCGGCAGGGTGCCGACCGACCAGTGGCGCGACACGGCGGTGAAGTGCGAATCGAGGATGCCGGTGCCGTCATCCGTCGCCTCCAGGATCACCGCCGCTCCCCCGTCGCTCATCGTGTAGCCGGGAAAGGAGCGGATGAACTGCTCCTTGTCGCGCAGGCTCCAGCGCACGCCCTGGGACGGCTGCTCTCCGCTTGCGATGAGCACGCGCCGGTGCTGTCCGGTGGCGATCAGGGCGGCCGCCACCTGCATGGCGTTGATGACCGAGTTGCAGGCGTTCTTCACATCCATGACCGGGCAGTCGAAGCCGAGCTTCGCTGCAACGATGTGACTCGTGGCCGGCTCGATGAGGTCCTGGCTCGCGGCCGCGAAGATGACGAGGTCGATCGGGCCCGGCGACTCCTCTAGCGCGATCCTCGATGCGGCGACGGCGAGGTCGCTAGTCTGCCAGCCGTGCGCGCGAAGGTGCACCGAATCGACGCCGGTGAGGCGGTGGATGAGGCCGGTCGACAGCTTCAGCGTCGGGTTGGCGGCACGAAGGTCTCGCTCTGTCTGCGCCGTGCTGCGGGTCTGCTCAGGGAGGTAGACCCCGAGTCCGGCGATGCGGGCCTGCACTAGGCCAGCAGCTCCTCAAGCTCGAGCCAGCGCGTCTCGACCGTGTCGAGCTGGTTCTGCAGCTCGGTGATCTCGGTCGACAGGGCGCCGAGACCGGTGTAGTCGTTCTGATCGTGCGCAGCCATGCGCACATGCACCTCGGCGATCTGCGCCATGAGCTTCTCGATCTTGCGACCGGCGGCGGCATACTCCTTCTGCGCGTTGCGCAGCTCTGCTCCCCCGAGGCCCTTCGGCTTCGCTGCCGCTTTTGCAACGGCCGGCGAGTTCTGAGCGGCCCGGAGCTCGAGGTACTGGTCGACCCCGCGCGGCAGGTGGCGCAGGTGGCCGTCGAGCACGGCGTACTGGTTGTCGGTCACGCGCTCGAGCAGGTACCGGTCGTGGCTGACCACGAGCAGGGTGCCGGGGAAGGTGTCGAGCAGGTCTTCGATGGCGGCGAGCATGTCGGTGTCGAGATCGTTGGTCGGCTCATCGAGGATGAGCACGTTCGGCTCGCTGAGCAGAATGAGCAGCAGCTGCAGCCTGCGCTTCTGCCCACCGCTCAGGTCTTTGACCGGGGTGCTGAGCTGCGCGCTCTGGAACCCGACGCGCTCGAGCATCTGCGTCGGCGTCATCTCCTTGCCGCCGGCGATGTAGCTGCTCTTGTTGCGGGCGATGACGTCGCTCACGCGGTCGTTCCAGACGTCCTCCAGCTCGGCGAGCTGCTG
>NZ_JBXMIS010000083.1:0-5209 GCF_057073975.1 Conyzicola sp.
GCGACTTCTCGAAGATTCCCAACGGCATCGGCTCGGTCGAGCACCGCCTCGACCTGCTCTACCAGGGCGTCGTCGACGGGCAGATCACCCTCGAGCGGTGGGTCGAGATCACCTCGACCACCCCGGCGCGCATGTTCTGCCTCTACGGCAAGAAGGGCGTCATCCAGCCCGGCGCCGACGCGGACGTCGTCATCTACGACCCGGACGGGCACACCTCGATCGGTGTCGGGAAGACCCACCACATGCGGATGGACTACTCCGCCTGGGAGGGCTTCGAGGTCGACGGCCACGTCGACACCGTGCTCTCGCGTGGCAAGGTCGTCATCGACGACAACACCTACCTCGGGGCCAAGGGCGACGGCAAGTTCGTCAAGCGCGGCCTCTCGCAGTACCTGATCTGACCCGCAAAGAACACGCCGTAGCTCCAGCAGCGGCCCGAGGGACCCAGTCGTAGCACGCGACCTGAGCCCGTAGCTGGAGCTCCGGGAAAAGAGAAAGCAGCAACATGCAATTCGGTGCCGTACTGCAGACCAACCCGCCCGCATCGCGCACGGTGTACCTCGCCAAGCTCGCAGAGCAGCACGGCTTCGAGTACGTCTGGACCTTCGACTCCCACCTGCTCTGGCAGGAGCCCTACGTCATCTACAGCCAGATCCTCGCGGAGACCAACCGCGTGATCGTCGGCCCCATGGTGACCAACCCGGCGACACGGGACTGGACGGTCACGGCATCCATCTTCGCGACCCTCAACGAGATGTACGGCAACCGCACGATCTGCGGCATCGGCCGTGGCGACTCCGCGGTGCGTGTCACCAACGGCGCCCCGACGACGCTGGCGGCGCTGCGCGAGTCGATCCACGTCATCCGCGAGCTCGCCAACTCTCGCCCGGTCGAGTACAACGGAGCCCAGCTGCAGTTTCCCTGGAGCCGTGGTTCAGAGCTCGACGTGTGGGTGGCCGCCTACGGCCCGCTCGCCCTCAAGCTCACCGGCGAGGTCGGCGATGGCTTCATCCTTCAGCTTGCCGACCTCGACATAGCGAAGTGGATGATTCAGGCGGTTCGCGACGCCGCCGACAACGCGGGGCGCGACCCGATGTCGATCAAGTTCTGTGTCGCGGCGCCCATGTACATCGGCGACGACCTGGAGCACATGCGCGACCAGTGCCGCTGGTTCGGGGGAATGGTCGGCAACCACGTCGCCGACATCGTCGAGAAGTACGGCGCCGACAGCGAGATTCCGAGCGAGCTCACCGCCTACATCGCCGGCCGCAAGGCCTACGACTACAACGAGCACGGCCGCGCCGGCAACACCCACGCCGAGTTCGTGCCCGACGAGATCGTCGACCGCTTCTGCGTGCTCGGCACCGCTGAGGAGCACATCGAGAAGCTCGAGGCGCTCAAGGCGATCGGTGTCGACCAGTTCGCCGGCTACCTCCAGCACGACAACAAGGAGGAGACGCTGCGGGTGTACGGCGAGACCGTCATCCCAGCGCTCCGCGACCTGATCGTCGCGAAGGCATGAGGCGAGCGGCAGTCGTCTGGGGCGCCATCGGCGTCGTCGCCGTCATGGCCGCCTGGGAGCTCTACAAGCTGCTCGGGCCCGCGCAGGGCCTCGTCGTCGGCGCGGTGGAGGGCGAGACCGGCTCTGGCTTCATGCTGCTGCCGCGCACCAACGAGCGCTCGATGCCGCATATCTGGGACATGGTCGCCCGGCTCTTCCAGTCGACGAGCGGCGGCACCACGCCTCCGCTCATCGTTCCCGTCGTCACGGCCGCGTTGCTGACCCTCGGCATCGCCGCCGCCGGATGGGTCATCGGCGTCATCGTCGGCGCTCTGCTCGGGCTCGTCATGCAACGCTGGCGGCTCGCCGAGTGGGGACTGCTCCCGTGGATCGTCGTCAGCCAGACGGTGCCGCTCATCGCCTTCGCGCCGATCATCTCGAGCATCGGCACGCAGGTCGACCGGGCGGGCGCCCTGCCGTGGCCGCAGTGGCTGTCGGTGGCGATCATCGCCTCCTACCTGTCGTTCTTCCCCGTGGCGATCGGGGTGCTGCGCGGCCTCGAATCGCCCGACCGCATCCACCTCGACCTCATGAAGAGCTATGCGGCCGGCTACTGGCCGACGCTGCTGCGGCTGCGCGTGCCGGCGGCCGTTCCGCACCTGCTGCCCGCGCTTCGACTCGCCGCCGCGAGCGCGGTGGTCGGTGCCGTCGTGGCCGAGGTCTCCATCGGCATGCGCGGAGGGATCGGCCGGATGCTGATCCAGCTGGCAGGGCAGGGCTCCAGCGACCCCGCCGCACCGTGGGGACCGACCTTCGGATCCATCGCGCTCGGCCTCGTGGCAGCCGGAGCTGTCGCCCTCATCGGCCTCGGCCTCAAGAACTACAGAAGAGGAGAGGCCGTCGCATGAGCGCCGTCACCGCCACCAGCATTAGCAAGACCTTCGCGACCCGCGACGGGGATGTCGTCGCCCTCACCGACGTAGACCTCACGGTCGCAGAGGGAGAGTTCGTCTCCCTCATCGGACCATCCGGATGCGGAAAGTCCACCCTGCTTCGCCTCATCGCCGACCTCGACACCGCCTCGACCGGCGAGCTCTCGGTCTTCGGCAAGACGGCGCACCAGGCGCGCGTCGACCAGGAGTACGGCATCGCCTTCCAGCAGGCTGGCCTGCTGCCGTGGCGCACCGTCGCTGGCAACATCGCGCTGCCGCTCGAGCTGCACGGGGTCGGCAAGACGGCGAGAACGGCGCGGGTGGCAGAGCTCGCCGCCCTCGTCGGGCTCACCGACTTCGTCGGCCGCTACCCCGACCAGCTCTCTGGCGGCATGCAGCAGCGCGTGGCTATCGCCCGGGCCCTTGCAGAGCAGCCGCGCCTGCTGCTCATGGACGAGCCGTTCGGCGCGCTCGACGAGATGACACGAGAGCGCCTGCAGACGGAGCTCACCCGCATCACGAGCGAGACGGGTGCCGCCGTGGTCTTCGTCACGCACTCCATTCCCGAGGCCGTGTTCCTGTCTGACCGGGTGGTCGTGATGAGCCCGCGGCCCGGGCGCATCACCGACGTCATCGAGGTCTCGCTCGGCGGCGGTCGCGGTGAGGCCCTTCGCGAGTCGCCGGAGTTCTTCGACCGCGTCACCGCGGTGCGCGAGGCGCTGCACGGCGTGCCGACGGAGAGGGCGAACGAGCGATGACACGAGCGCTGCGGTACATCTCACCGGTGGTGGTCGGGGTGGTCATGCTCGCGCTCTGGATCCTCGTCGTCGACGTGCTGCACGCGGCACCACGTGCCCTGCCGAGCCCCGTTGCCGTCGTGACGGAGTTCGCGCTGCGGTTCGGCATCATCGTCGAAGACCTGCAGGTCACGGCAGCCAACGCGCTCATCGGCCTCGCCGTCGGTGCGATCGCCGGAATCGTGCTCGCCGCGCTCGCCGCATCCGCCCGCCCCGTCGACGGCATGCTCGCACCGCTGGTCGCCGCCCTCGCCGTGGTGCCGATCGTCGCCCTTACCCCGATCCTCAACTCCATGTTCGGGGCGTCGAGCCAGTTCGGCCGCATGGCGGTTGCCGGTATCGCGGCGTTCGTTCCCGTGTTCGTCAACGTGCTGCGCGGGCTGCGGCAGACGCGTCCGGTGCACCGCGACCTGCTGCGCGCCTCTGGAGCGAGCGGCATCCAGACCTTCCGCGTGCTGACGCTACCGACGGCGCTGCCGTACCTGCTGACCGGCCTGCGCATCGCGAGCTCGATCGCGGTCATCGCCGCCCTCGTCGCCGAGTACTTCGGCGGCCCGGCCGACGGCATCGGAACGGCGATCGCCACCTACGCCAAGTCGGGCAGGGCATCGCTCGCATTCGCCTACGTCGCCGGCGGCATCGCCATCGGCCTCGCGTTCTTCCTCGTCACGTCGCTGCTCGAGCGCCTCGTGTCGAGGAGACGACCGGTCTGACCGGTTCCCCCGCACCACCCCCTGAAGGAAAGGACCACAGCAATGAGACACAGCATCAGGCGCGGCCTCGCGGTCGCCTCGATCGGCCTCGTGTCGGCGATCGCGCTCTCCGCGTGCGCGGCACCGGCCGACGACAACGGATCCGACTCCGGCGACTTCGAGCCGCTCACCTCGGTCAAGCTCCAGCTGCAGTGGCTGCCGCAGTCGCAGTTCGCCGGCTACTACGTCGCACTGGAGAAGGGCTACTTCGAGGAGGAGGGCTTCGACGATGTCGAGATCATCCCCTCTGGCGGCGACATCGTTCCGCAGGATGCCCTCGTGAACGGCGACGTCGACTTCGCCGTCGCCTGGGTGCCGAAGGTGCTCGGCACCCTCGAGCAGACGGGCGCTGAGCTCACCGACATCGCGCAGGTCTTCCAGAAGTCGGGAACGCTGCAGGTATCGTTCGCGGGCGATGGCGTCGAGTCGGTCGCCGACTTCGAGAACAAGCGCATCGGCTCGTGGGGCTTCGGCAACGAGTGGGAGATCTTCGCGGCTATGGCAGCGGAAGACCTCGACGCCTCCTCTGTCTCGATCACCACGCAGGACTTCAGCATGAACGCCCTGCTCAACGGCGACGTCGACGCAGCCCAGGCGATGACCTACAACGAGTGGGCGCAGATTCTCGAGGTGGTGAACCCGGAGACGGGCGAGCTCTACCAGCCAGAGGACTTCGACGTCGTCTCCTACGAGGACACCGAGGGTGCCATGCTGCAGGACGCGATCTGGGCTGACACCGCCCGCCTCGACGACCCGGCCTACGCCGACGCCGCGGTGCGCTTCCTCAAGGCCGTCACCAAGGGCTGGATCTTCGCCCGCGACAACCCGGAGGAGGCGGCGCAGATCACTTACGACGCCGCCATCAACGCGGAGGCCGCCTTCCCCGTCGGCCCTGTTCACCAGCTCTGGATGATGAACGAGGTCAACAAGCTCATCTGGACGGGCGATGACTTCGGTCTCGTCGACTCGGCCGCGTGGGACAAGACGGTTGCGGGAGCGCTCGCCGCGGTCAACCAGGACGGCCTCAACCTCATCACGACGGAGCCAGCCGACTCTGCGTACTCCAACGAGTACATCGAGAAGGCGCTCGCCGAGCTCGCAGAGGAGGGCGTCGAGGTCGGCGGCAGCTACACGCCGCTCGATGTCGTGCTCACCGAGGGCGGCCAGTAGAAGTCAGTTGTAACCTGAGCGGGTGGCTGGGTTTTCCGTCCAACCACCCACCTTTCC
>NZ_JBXMIS010000084.1:0-4651 GCF_057073975.1 Conyzicola sp.
CCCCCCCCCCCCCCCCCCCCCCCGGTGAACTGCGCGGCGGGCAGGCTGCACACCAGCGGCACGTCCTTCGACCGCTCCTGCAGCTCCGCCTTGCTGACCCACGCGCGGCGAACGGCAGCCGCCGGCCACGAGGCGACGGCCTGCGGGGGCAGCTCGTCGCCCTCGGCGACGGGCAGGCCACGGGCCTTCCACTCCGCAAGGCCACCGTCGAGCACGCGAACGTCGACGCCGATCCACCGCAGCACATACCAGAGGCGCGCAGCGAACATCATCCCCGTGGTGTCGTAGACGACCACGGGGCGGCCCTTCTCGATGCCGATGCGCGCGAGCTCGTCGGCGATGGCCTGCGGCTCCGGGTGGGCGTAGTGCAGGTGGGAGGAGTTGTCGCTGAACTGCGACGGCACGTCGACGTGCTGCGAGCCGGGGATGTGCCCGGCCGACCACCGCTGGCGACCGCTCGTCACCCGGTAGTCGCCATCGAACTCCGCGGTGTGCAGCTCTAGGCTCGCGTCGAGCACGGCCGGGGGGTTCTGCCCCTCGAGCAGCTCGGCCAGCTCGGAGACGGAGACGAATGGGGAAGTCATTCCCCCACTCTCGCAGGGTCGAGGATGCGACGCCAACGATCGACGGCGACCGTCACGTCGCTGCCGTCAACCTCGGCATCCGCTCGCTCGCGCGGACGCTCCCGCTCGATGAACTCCCGCTCCTGCGCTGCCCATGCGGCCCAGTGCGGCGCGAAGGCCGGCTCGCGGGCGAGCGCGCGGCGCCGGCGGTCGGCCGCTGGATGCTCGACCCAGATCCCGAAGTCGGCGAGCGAGCGGTTGACCAGCGAAAGCGCCCCACACCCCTCCACCACGAGGGGGCGGTCGTCGAGCTCGTGCCACTCCGCGTACTGCTGCGCCGCCCAGTCCCAGCGGCGATAGCGACGCTCGCGAATGATGGAGGCAACGAGTGCGCTGCCGGCTGCGAGTCCATCCCAACCGGGGTAGACGTCGTCGAGGCGCACGATCTGAGCCGTGTCGGCGAGGGCAGAGGCGAGCTCCGACTTGCCGGACCCGGAGCGCCCGTCGATCAGCAGGATCACGCGGGGCCACCGAGGAAGCGTGCGACGCGGTCGCTGACGGGGCGCTCGCGGAGCTGCGCCGGGGTGCCGAGCTGCAGCATCCTTCCGGCATCCATGACGCCGATGCGGTCGGCGATGACGGCAGCCTCAGCCTGGTCGTGGGTCACCATGATGGCCGGGGTGCCGGTGGCGAGCAGGATCTCGCGCAGGTCGACGGCGAGGCGCACTCGCAGCTCGCGGTCGAGCGAGCTCAACGGCTCGTCGAGCAGCAGCAGCCGTGGCTCTGCTGCCATGGCGCGCGCGAGGGCCACCCGCTGCTGCTCACCGCCCGACAGCTCGGTGACGCGGCGCCTCTCGAACCCGGGCAGTCCGACGAGCTCGAGCAGCTCCGCGATGCGCGCGGCGGCACGGGGCCGAGAACCACGCAGCGCGTAGCCGACGTTGCCCGCGACGTCGCGGTGCGGGAAGAGCTGGCCGTCCTGGAACATCAGTGCGAAGCCCCGCTCGTGAACCGGCACACGGGCGAGGTCGTCGCCAGACCACAGGATGCGCCCGGAGACGAGCGGTTCGAGCCCGGCGATTGCGCGCAGCAGCGTCGACTTGCCGCTGCCGCTCGGGCCGAGCACCGCGAGGATCTCGCCGTCCTGCACCTCGAACGACACGCTCTCGATGGCCACGCTCTGCTCGAACCTGACGGTGACTGCGTCCACCTGGAGCGCCATCAGAAACCTCCGACCGTAGAGACGCGGGTGCGCTCGACGAGCGCGACAACGGCGACCGTGACGGCGGCGAGTACGACGGACGCGGCGACGGCCATTCCGAAATTGTCTCCCCCTGGCAGCCCGATCAGCCGGTAGATGACGACGGGGAGTGTCGGCCGATCCGCTCGGGAGAGGAAGGTGGTGGCCCCGAACTCGCCGAGGGCGACGGCGAATGCGAGCCCGGCCGCGGCCAGGATCGGGCGGGCGGCGATGCCGAGGTCGACCGTGGCGAGCACCCGCCACGGCGGCGCGCCGAGCACGGCGGCCGACTCGCGCATGCGCGGGTCGATGCTGCGCAGCACGGGCAGCAGGGTGCGGATCACGAGCGGCACCGCCACGAGTGCCTGCGCGATCGGCACGAGCACCGGCGAGGTGCGCAGGTCGAGCGGGGGCGTGTTGAGGGCGATGAGAAAGCCGAACCCGACCGTCACCGCGCTCACGCCGAGGGGAAGCATGAGTGCCACGTCGAAGACCTCGATCGCGCGGGGAAGGTGGAGGCTGCGCGGGGCTCGCGACAGCACGAGGCTCGCACTGAGCCCGACAACGAGGGCGATGGCGGTCGCCGCGGCAGCGAGCACCAGCGAGTTGCCGAGCGCCTGCCACGCCGTCACGACGAGGGCATTGCGGGAGCCCGTGGTCGCGAGGGCGAGGTAGTTGCCGACGCCGAGTCCATCGCGGGTCTCGAAGCTGCGCGCGACGAGGGCGCCGATGGGTAGCGCCAGCAGCGCGGTGGTGACGAGGGTGATGGCGATGGCTGCGGCATCCTGTCGGCCGACGCGGCGCGGCCGGATGGCGCGCCTCTGCGGGTTCGACCGGCCGCGGGCGCGCGCCGCGATGGCCAGCAGCGCGACAACGACGACGAGCTGGGCGATGCCGAGCACACTCGCGGCACGCAGGTCGAGGAACTGGGTGGTGAGCAGCCAGATCTCTGTCTCGATCGTGCCGAAGCGCGAGCCGCCGAGCACGAGAACGACGCCGAAGGCCGTGGCGCAGAACAGGAAGACGATGGATGCCGCCGACACGATGCTCGGAGCCAGCCGCGGCAGCGTGATGGTAACCAGAACCCGCAGCGGTGACGCGCCGAGCACGCTCGCCGCCTCCTCCTGCCGAGAATCCAGCCCCTCCCAGCTCGCCCCGACCGTGCGCACCACCACGGCGATATTGAAGAAGACAAGGGCGAGCAGGATTGCCGCGAACGAGCCGTCGAGTGGGGTGTCGCGCAGCAGCGTGCGAAAGGCGATGCCCACGACGACCGTCGGCATCACGAACGGCACGATCACCAGCGCGCGAAGCAGGCCCTGACCGCGAAAGCGCAGGCGGTAGAGCACGTGGGCGATGGGAAGCCCGAGCCCGGTGCTGATGAGTGCGGCGAGCGCCGCCTGGCCGATGGTGAGCCAGATGATGCGCACGGTTCTCGGTCGATTGAAAACCTCGACGAAGGCGCTCGGGTCGAGCCCGAGCCCGATCATGCGGGCAACGGGGTAGGCGAAGAAGACGCCGACGAACAGGGCGGGGATCGCGACAGCGACCACCGCCCCGACGACTACGGCTGGGTGACGTTCTGCCACTCGGTGAGCCATCTCTCTCTGTTGGCGTCGATCTCGGCCGGATCGACCACGAACGGCGCCACGACGCGGTACTGCTCCCAGCCCTCCGGCAGGGTCGCCGCTGCGTTCACCGGGAACACATACATGTTCTCTGGGATGTCGTTCTGCACCGTCGTCGAGAACAGGAAGTCGACGAGCTGCTTCGCCTCGTCCTCGTGCTTCGTGCCGGCAAGAACGCCCGCGTACTCCGTCTGGCGGAAGCAGGTCTCGGCGAGGGCTCCCGTCGCACCAGCCGGCTCGAAGGGCGGGGAGGACGCGTAGCTCACGACGAGCGGGCGATCCCCCTCGCTCGACGGTCCGGAGAAGTCGACGTAGTAGGCGTCACTCCAGCTCGCGCTGATCTTGGCCCCGTTGGCGAGGAGCTCGCTCCAGTACTGCTGCCAGCCGTCCTCGCCCTTCGCGTCGATCGTGGCGAGCAGGAAGGCGAGCCCGGGCGAGCTCGAGTTGGCTGCCTCGACCACGAGGAGGTCTTTGTACTCGGGCTTAGTGAGGTCGTCGAGCGTTGCCGGCTCCTCGAGCCCTGCCTCGGCGAACCACTCGTGGTCGACATTGACGCACACGTCGCCGGAGTCGATCGGGGTGAGGCTGTCGCCGCCGGAACCTGCTGGCAGCAGGAATGGCGCCTCGGCATCCGTCAGATCCTTCGAGGTGTACTCGACGAGCACCCCGTTGCTGGCCGCACGGCTCGCGAAGGTGTTGTCGATGCCGAAGACGACATCGCCGAGGGGCGAGTCCTTTGTGAGGACGAGCTTGTTGACCAGCTCGCCCGCGTCACCGCCGGCCTGCACCTCGACCTCGATGCCGGTCTGCACCGTGAACTCCTCGAGGGTTCCCTCGCTGAGCGAGAAGGAGTCGTGCGTGACGAGAACGAGCTTCGTCGCGCCGGCGGTGCTGCCCTCGCCCTGCGTGGAGCAGCCGGCAAGCGCGACTATCGCGATGGCTGCGAGTGGAATGAGTTTCTTCATATACGTGCTCTCTCTTGTGAGGGGGCACGGGATTGTCAGAGCTGCCTCCCTGCGCTGGCATGATCCAGATCAGGTTCGACGGTCGAAGCTTCGATCAGCTTCCTCTCAGCCCGGCTTCACCGGACTCCCGTGTTCGGGGATGAGCTTACCCGGTCGCCTTCGGGGCGCGTCGCTGTGCATCTAATCGACTTGTGCCAAATCCTCCCTCCGCCAGCGCGGGAAGGAGGATTTGGCACAATTGGGGACGCGCAGACG
>NZ_JBXMIS010000085.1:0-9381 GCF_057073975.1 Conyzicola sp.
CCCACCGACCTCTCGATCGTCGGCTTCGACAACCAGGAGCTCATCGCGGCGAACCTGTTTCCCGGTCTGACGACCGTCGCCCTTCCCCACTACGAGATGGGGGTCTGGGCCGTCGAGACCCTGGTGCAGCTGCTTCGAGGCGAGGCCGACACCAAGGCGCTCGCCGATGAGCCGACCCGACTCGAATGCCCCCTTGTCATCCGCGGCTCCGTCGCGAAACCACGCAACCCCGAAAGGCTCTGACCCCATGCTTCGACTGACCGCATCCTGGGTGTGGGACTTCTGGATCGCGGATGACGGCGACCGATACCACCTGTTCTTCCTCAAAGCTCCCCGCGCGCTTGTCGACCCCGACAGGCGGCACTGGCGGGCGACGATCGGCCACGCGACATCCACCGACCTCGTGCAGTGGACAGAGCACGCCGACGCGGTGATCCCCGACGACTCTCCGGCCTTCGACGACCTGGCGACCTGGACGGGGTCGGTCGTTCGCGAGGACGACGGCCGGTGGCGCATGTTCTACACCGCGGTCAGCCGAGCGGAGGGCGGGATCACCCAGCGAATCAGCTCCGTCGTCTCCGACGACCTGTTCAGCTGGACCCGCGAGCCGGAACGTCAGGTCGTCGAGCCCGACCCGCGCTGGTACGAGACGGCCGACGCCCGCGAGTGGCCAGACCAGGCCTGGCGCGATCCATGGGTCTTTCGGCACGGCGACGAGTGGCACATGCTCGTCACGGCCAGGGCGAATCACGGTGATCCAGACAACAGAGGCGTCATCGGCCACGCCACCTCGCCTGACCTGCTGCGCTGGAGCGTGCAGCCACCGCTGTCAGAGCCGGGTGCTGGGTTCGGCCACATCGAGGTCGTGCAGGTTGCCGTCATCGACGGGGTGCCCGTCGGTATCTTCTCGTGCCTCGGCGGCGAGCTCGCCGAGTCGCGCCGCGCGGAGGATCCCGTTGGCGGAGTGTGGGCATTCGCGATGGACTCCCTGACCGGCCCGTATCCGGTGAGCAGCTCCTACCGGCTCACCGATGAGCGGCTCTACGTCGGCCGACTGGTGCAGGACCGCTCTGGCCAGTGGCAGATGCTCGCCTTCCGCAACGACGACGGCGATGGTGGATGGGTCGGCGAGATCTCCGATCCGCATCCCGTGCACTGGAAGAACGGCCGGCTCGCTGTCGAGCTCACCGGCCAGCCCCTGGTGCAGGGAGCCGGGCTCAGCTCGTGAGCCAGCACGTGCTCGTCGTGGGGGAGTCGCTGGTCGACGAGGTGGTCGAGGGAGCCGTCGTGCACCGTCATCCCGGCGGATCGCCAGCCAACGTCGCTCTCGGGCTGGCCCGGCTTGGCATGGCCACCCGAATGCACACGATGGTCGGAGACGATGAGGATGGGCGGCTGATCCAGGAGCATCTCGCGGCGTCGGGTGTGCTCATGACGGCGGGCTCCGTGGTCGACTCGCCGACATCCAGGGCGATCGCGACGATCGCCGGCGACGGGTCGGCGACCTACCAGTTCGAGATCAGCTGGGCCCCACGGCCCCTCGACGACCTCGGTGCGCCGGATGTCATCCACACCGGATCGCTCGCGGCCCTCCTCGCACCGGGCGCCGACATCGTGGCCGGCATCCTGCGACGCGGCCGCGCCGCTGGGGCGCTCATCACGCTGGACCCGAACATCAGGCCGAGCATCGTCGGCGACGCCGGCACGGTGCGCGCTCGATTCATGGCCGCCGCCTCGCTGAGCCACCTCATCAAGCTCAGCGACGAGGATGCCGCCTTCCTCTTTCCCGGCACTGGCCTCGACGACGTCGTCAGCATCCTGCTCGACACCGGAGCGAGCGTGGTGGCGGTGACCCGCGGGGGCGCCGGCGCTCATCTCGCGAGTCGGGAGGGGCGGGTCGACGTGGCAGTGGTCTCCACTCCGGTGTCAGACACGATCGGCGCTGGCGACTCCTTCATGGCGACGATGATCTGGGCGCTGGCCGAGCGCGAGGGCGGCTGGAACGGGCACTCCGTCTCGCCGCATCGCCTCGAGCAGGTCGGCACCGTGGCCGCAGCAGCAGCCGCCATCACCGTGTCCCGCGCCGGTGCAGATCTGCCGGTGCTCGCGGATCTTGCCGCCCACGCCTCCGCCGCGTGATTTCCATATTGACCCTGAGGACGATCAGATGACCAGCCCCAACCACTACGACGTCACCGCCTGGCCGATCGGAGACCCGGTCGACGACATCGGCGAGGTGATCAACAGCATGATCGCCGACATCAAGAGCCGTCAGGTGTCGAGCGACGACAACGACGGGGGCAAGCCCGGCGCGGTCATCTACATCCCGCCGGGAGACTTTCGCCTTCGCACGCAGGTGCGCATCGACATCAGCTTCCTGAGGATCCACGGCGCAGGACACGGGTTCACGTCGTCGAGTATTCGATTCAACGTGCCGCCGCACGAGCTGGCCGGCCTTCACGAGCTGTGGCCGGGGGGCAGCAGGGTTCTCGTGGACATCCCGCGCACGACGGGCGACGATGCCTCCACTGGCGCGGCCTTCCTCGTCGAGCGGGAGGGCAGCCCGCGCATCAGCTCTGTCGAGTTCATGGACTTCTGCATCGACGGGTTGCGGTTCGAGGCGGATGGCTCTGAGCTGCTGCCGCAGAACACCTACACGAACGGCAAGACGGGAATCCACGTCGCCAGCGCCAATGACTCGTTCCGCGTCAACGGCATGGGCCTCGTCTATCTCGAGAACGCCCTGACGATCCACAACGCCGACGCCCTGTCGATACACGACAACTTCATCGCAGAGTGCGGCAGCTGCATCGAGCTCCGCGGCTGGGGACAGGCGTCGAAGATCACCGACAACCTCATCGGAGCGGGCTTCGCCGGCCACTCCATCTACGCAGAGAACCACGGTGGCCTCCTCGTCACCGCCAACAACGTGTTCCCCCGCGGCTCGAGCAGCGTGCGATTGAACGGGGTGACGCGATCGAGCGTCGTCAACAACCGCCTCCACTCGTTCTACCCCGGCATGGTGGTGCTCGAGGGCGGCAGCTCAGAGAACCTCGTCGCCTCCAACCACTTCCTGCGCGACCACGAGCCGTGGGCACCGTTCGACGGTATCGACAACGGACTGGATGACGACTTCGGTCTCCTGCGGGTGAGCGGCAGCAACAACAGCATCATCGGCAACCACTTCTCCGAGGTCGTGGACTCCGCACGGGTCAGGCCGACGGGCGGCACTCCCGTCATCATCCGTCTCGCCTCCGGGCACGCGAACTTCGTCTCGACGAACCACGTTGTCTCGCTCGACGTGCGCAGCGCATCCGGCGGATCGGCGTATGAGGCACAGGTCGAGGCGCTCCTCTCCGTCGAGCACGCCGATGGCCTTTCTGTCACCACCGTGCTCGTCGATGACGCGTCGTCTCGCAACACGATCCTCGACTCCGGCACCGATTCGCAGGTGGTTGCGGATGCCGCTGCCAACGCGATCAGGGCCACGCCGACGATGGGCTGACGCCCCGCCCGCGACCGGCGGCCTCAGCTTTCGCTCAGGTAACGCGGTTACGGTCGCCGTTTGCCTATGACTGTGCCCACTCGAAACTCCCTTGCCACTGCCGCGCGCAGGGCGATCTCGGTGACCGCCGCGGTTCTCGCCGTTGGTGTCGCGACCGCCGCGGCTATCTCGCCGCCAGCTGCTCCGACCCACGCTGAGAACCTCGCCGCCTACATCCAGAGCAACTCGCAAGCGCTCGATGTGGCACCGACGGTCGCCGCTGCCGAGATCACTCGCGGTGAGTACTCCGCCACGGCCGGCTATGCCACCCTCGCCGCCGAGGGCACCAACCACGCATGGGCAAAGATGGTGCTGCTGGCCGGCGGCTGGCCCCAGAGCACGGAGAACGTCACGGTGCTGCTTCGCTGGATGCGGCAGGAGAACGGCGCGAACAACTGGTGGAACCGCAACAACCCGCTCAACAACGGCTGGGGATCCGGCGGCGGAGGCGGAACGGGTCGATACGCCAACCTCATCATCGCCGCCCAGAAGGCCGCAGAGGCGCTGCACAAGAACCGCGGCTACTCCGGCATCATCGCGAACCTGGCTGCATCCTCGCCGACCGCGGTCACCGAGGCGGCAATCTGGGCCTCGCCATGGGCGAGCGGGCACTACGCCAACGGCGACCACTGGCACTACACCGACGTTCCCGTGGTGAGTGCACCCGCGGGAGCCTGGGGCTAGGCCACTACTCGAAGCTGGCTTTCGCCTCGGCGAGCGTCGCGCAGGTTCGCTCTCCGGTCGGGGTATTGGCGACGAATCCCACGCCAGGGCGACCTTCGATGACACCGCAGAACCGGCCGTCGCGGCGTCCGAGCCAGACGCCAGTGGCGACCGCCTCCCACTGCAGCACGTCGGAGTCGATGGCCATGGTCATGGTCTGTCCTCCTTGCGCGCGGGGCTCCGCCTCTGCAGTGAAACGGATTTCTCACATCTAACTACAGGGCGACCTGTCTACCTCGACATTTCGACGACCGTGGCGGCGCGGAGTGCTAATTGCTGCTCTCCACCTCGAGCCGCCTCACCTCGTCGGAGTCGGCGCCATCGGTCTGCACACAGGGGCCGGCGGCCTCGATGGTGATGGTGGGCGCGCTGCCAGACTGACTGCGGGCGATGAGGCGGATCTCGGCAGCGGAGGTGCCGCTGGTGAGCACGGCCTGCTCATCGGCCTCACGCTCGTTGCCGGGCGAGACGACCCAGCCGTCCTCCTCGAAGGAGCCGGCGAGAGTGGTCATCGCGAGCTCTGGGTCGGCAGCAGCCGCGGCGGCGAGGGTGATGACGGCCGTCGACTCCCAGCTGCGGATGGCGTCGTCGTCCTCGCAGGCGACCGACTCGTCGGTGCTGACCACGGAGGCGACCTGCTCGGTCGGAAGCCGAAGCACCGATTCGTTGCGCAAGAGCTGCACGGGCGACTTGGTGTCGGCGAGCGACGGGCCGTCTGAGGTGGTCGTCGTGGCCGTGCACCCTCCGCAGCTCACGACGAGGGCGAGAGAGAGGGCGATCGCTCCGGGATGGAATCTCATGCGTGGCCAATCGGTTCGAGGCGCCATAGCGCCATTGCTATCTGACCGACCCTACGGCCAATTGACACCGTTGTCAGTAGGCCGCGGATCCCCAGTTGAGGTCACACGATCCGGTCAGAGAACGGGAGCCCGCAGCAGTCCGCCGGCCTGGCGAATCGTCTCTGCCGCGATAGCCATGGCGAAGCCGAGGGAGTCGTCGAGGGACGAACCCCCGAGCGACTGCGCGATGACCGCGGCGAACGTGGCGTCGCCGGCACCCATGGTGTCGACGACGGGAGCCGCGAGGGGAACGATCGCTCGATGGGTCTCGCCGGTTGGTGTGAACAGGGTCGCCCCATCCGCTCCTGCCGTCGCGAGAACGGCGGCGGCGCCGAGGCCGAGCAGGCGCTCCGCGACCTCGCGAAGGGGCAGCTCCCACACCAGGTGGGCGTCCTCCTCGCCGATCTTGATGAGCGACGCCCGCTCTGCGAGACCCTCGATGCCGCTGGCGAACCGCGGCCGATCGAGGAGGAGGCCGTGACGTGGGTTGGGGTCGATGAAGAAGGGGCGATCGGTGATCGCGCGCCGCAGGGCCGCGACCTGCTCCGCGTCGTCGAACGGAAACCCGCTGACGGCGATGAGCTCACTGCTGGCGATCGTCGCTGCCGCCGACTCGAAGTCGATGCGGCGCTCGACCTGTGCCTGGGAGAACGAGTACTGCGGCTCGCCGTCGGTGCGGTCCGAGATCGCGCGGCCGGTGCCGAGGGGGGCCGGCGACGCGTACACGTCGACGCCGTGCTCGGCGAGGTGACGGGTGAGCACCTGCCCGTCGTCGTCTGCGCCGAGCATTGCCACGAGGGTGGAGGGAACACCGAGCACGGCGAGGCCGACGGCGACATTGAGCGCGGATCCGCCAGGCGCGTCGACGGATCCGGCAGGCTCGCGCATCTCGTCGATGAGGGCGTCCCCGATGACGACGACGCTCACGCAGGCCTGATCTCGCCGGAGCCGCGCGCGACGAGCGTGCTCGGCACGACGTACACCTCGGAATCGGACTCGTCGCCGTCCAGGCGGGAGAACACGCGCTCAGCGGCGAGGCTGCCGATCGCGTAGGGGTCTTGTGCCACGCAGGTGATGCCCGGCTCGAGCATGTCGCCGAGCGGCACGTCGTCGAACCCGACGAGTGCGACCGACCGGTGCAGGCCCAGCTGGCGCAGGGCGCGGATGGCCCCGATCGTGACGAGGTTCTGGCTGGTGAAGATCGCCGTCGGCCGCTGATCCCTCTGCAGGATGGCCATGGCCGCCTCGTACGCTCCCGCCTCGCCGTGCAGGTCGTCGATCGCCTGGATGTCAGAGCCAAGGCCCGCAGACTGCATCGCCTCGGTGTACCCGCGGTGGCGCTCGCGGGCCGTCCACAGCTCTGCGCGGTCACCGAGGTAGGCGATGGACCGGTGCCCGTGGGACTGCAGGTGGCGCGTTGCGGTTGCCGCAGCCTCCGCGTTGTTGGTGACGACGGTGTCCGCGTCGATTCCCGACGGCTGACGGTCGACGAAGACGAGCACGGTGCCGCGTCGCTGCTCTGGCACGAGGTAGCTCTGGTTCTTGCGAACGGTGGTGAGGATGAGCCCGTCGACCCGGCGGCGAAGCATCTCCGAGACGATGTCGGCCTCTCGCGACGCGTCGTCGTCGAGGCTCGAGGCGAACACGGCTGTTCCGTGGGCCGCGGCGACGTCCTCGACGCCACGGTTGACCGCGCCGGAGAACGGGTTCGCGACGCTGCCGACGACGAGGCCGAGGGTGCGCGTCTTGCGGCCGGTGCGTCGGAGGTTGCCGGCGTTGACATCCGGGCGGTAGTCCAGTCGCTCGACGGCGCTGAGCACGCGCGCGATCGTGGCCGCGGAGACGTTCGGCTCCTGGTTGATTACGCGCGAGACAGTCTTGAGGCCGACGCCAGCAAGCGCGGCCACCTCGCGCATCGTCGCCCGCGCGGTGGGCGGCTGAGGGATCGGGGGTGAGGTCGACACCGTTGTCACTCTTTCATTCCGAGTTGGCTTTCGACTTGACTATATCCATCACATTGGTCTAAACCTAACTATGACACCGTTGTCAACTCGGGTGTCAACCACTCATCACCAAGGAGATTCAATGCTGAATCGCACCACAGGCACCGTGCGCCGCATGCTCGCCGTCGGAGCCATCGTCGCGACCGCCTCGATCGGTCTCGCCGGCTGCTCAGGAACCGCGTCGGGAGGAGGCGACGACGACACCGTCGGCGTCGCGCTCATCGTCAAGACCAACTCCAACCCGTTCTTCGTCGCCATGCAGGAGGGCGCCAAGGCGGCCGCTGAGGAGTCTGGCGTCAGCCTCACCCTTGCCGCTGGCAAGGAGGACGGCGACGAGGACACCCAGATCAAGGCGATCGAGGACGCCATCGCCCGCGGCGACGCCGGCATCCTCATCACGCCCAACGGCCCCGGCGTCAACGACGCCATCACGAAGGCACGCGACGCCGGCCTCTACGTGATCGCCCTCGACACGCCGCCCGACCCGGCTGACACCGTCGACATCACCTTCGCGACCGACAACTTCCTCGCCGGTGAGCTCATCGGCGAGTGGACGGCCGCCCAGCTCGATGGCGAGAAGGCGACGATCGCGCTGCTCGACCTGTTCGACGACAAGATCGTCTCCGTCGACTACAACCGCGACCAGGGCTTCCTCACCGGTCTCGGCATCGACGTCGGCGACCCCGCCGTCAACGGCGACGAGGCGGCCACGGGCAGCTACTCCGGCGGAGACTACGAGATCGTCGGCAACGAGGCGACCAATGGAGCGGAGGATGGCGGCCTCGCCGCCATGGAGACCCTCCTGTCGAAGAACTCCGACATCAACGTCGTCTACACGATCAACGAGCCGGCAGCCTACGGCGCCTACCAGGCGCTCCAGGCGGCAGGCAAGGCCGAGGGCGTGCTCATCGTGTCGGTCGACGGCGGATGCGCCGGCGTTGACAACGTCAAGGAGGGCATCATCGGTGCAACGAGCCAGCAGTACCCGGTGAAGATGGCACAGCTCGGCGTCGAGGCGATCGCAAAGCTCGCCAAGGGCGGAGCCAAGCCGAGCACCACCGAGGGGCTCGACTTCTTCAACACCGGTGTCGCTCTCGTGACCGACAACCCGGCCGATGGCGTCGAGTCGATCGACACCGCAGCAGCGTCCGACATCTGCTGGGGCTAACCCGCAGCATGCAATAACCGGCGGGGGTGGTGCTGGCACAGCGACAGTGCCACCCTCGTCATCATCCGGATCCATCAGAGTTTTCGTACAAAGACGTTCAGGAGAGTTCCATGGCCCAGCCATCCAAAGAAGCGGCCCCAGCAACAGGGCAGCTCGACCTGGCGGGCGAGTTTCTCGATCGCCGCACGCCGCTCAGCCGGGTGCGGGCGGTGCTCCACCGCTACCCGGCGATCAGCCCGGCCATCGTGCTGGTAATCGCCGTCATCGTGTTCGGCAGTATCAACGACCGCTTCCTGTACCCGGGCAACCTCTCGCTCGTGCTGCAGCAGGTCGCCGTCGTCGGCACCCTTGCCCTGGCGCAGACCCTCGTCATCCTCACCGCCGGCATCGACCTCTCTGTCGGCGCAGCCATGATCCTCACCTCGATGGTCGTCGCGCAGGCGGCCGCCACCAACGGGCTCCCCGGCATCCTCTCCCTCTTCCTCGGCCTCATCGTCGGCCTCGCGGCTGGCGCGGTCAACGGCATCCTCGTCACCCGCCTTCGGCTCCCACCATTCATCGTGACGCTCGGCACGCTCAACGTGTTCGTCGCTCTCACGCTGCTCTACTCGAAGGGCGCCACCATCCGCGGGGCGGAGATGCCCGATGTGCTGACGGCAACCGGCCTTCCCATCTCCATCGGAGACGTGCGCATCACGGTGGGCGTTCTCATCATGCTCGCGCTCTACGTGCTGCTCGCCTTCATCCTCGGCAAGACGGCCTGGGGGCGCCACGTCTACGCGGTCGGTGACGACAAGGAGGCCGCCCGCCTCGCCGGCATCAGCGTCAACAAGGTGCTCATGAGCGTCTACCTCGCCGCGGGAGCCATCCTTGCCGTCGGCGCCTGGATCCAGATCGGCCGAACCAACGCCGCGAGCCCCAACGCGGGCGTCGACCTCAACCTCGACTCGATCACGGCCGTCGTCATCGGCGGCACTAGCCTCTTCGGCGGCCGCGGTGTCGTCTGGGGAACCCTGCTCGGCGCCATCATCGTCGGTGTCTTCCGCAGCGGTCTCTCGCTCGCCGGGCTCGACGTGCTCTACCAGACCCTCGCCGTCGGCGTTC
>NZ_JBXMIS010000086.1:0-13928 GCF_057073975.1 Conyzicola sp.
CCCCCCCCCCCCCCCCTCCCCCTCCGCCGAGGTGCATGCCGAGGCCATCCGCGAGGCGCAGCCGCGCACCCCCGTCGCCGAGCGCACTCTGATCCTGGGGTGGAACCACCGCGCGGCGGCCATCATCGGCGAACTGGACGCCTACGTGGCCGCGGGGAGCAGCGTGCAGGTGGTGGGCGACAGCGAGGAGGTGGAGCAGGCGCGCGAGTCGGCGCTGCTGCAGGGGCGCGAGCTGGCCAACCTCACCCTCTCGCTGCAGCGCGGCGACACCACCGACCGGCGCACCCTGGACGCGCTGGGGGTGGAGAACTACGACCACATCATCGTGCTGAGCAGCGCCGACGGCGGCGGTGGCGGGGCCGCCCAGGCGGCGCAGCGCTCCGATGCGCGCACGCTGGTCACGCTGCTGCACCTGCGCGACATCCAGGACCGGCTGGGGCGCGATTTCGCCATCGTCAGCGAGATGCTGGACATCCGCAACCGCGAGCTGGCCCAGGTGACCCGCGCCGACGACTTCATCGTCAGCGACAACCTGATCAGCCTCCTGCTCTCGCAGATCTCAGAGAACCGGCAGCTCACCGATGTGTTCGAGACGCTCTTCTCTGCCGACGGCAGCGAGATCTACCTTCGCCCCGCCGAGCTCTACATCACCGAGGGTTCCAGCGTCGACTTCTACACGGTGCTCGAGGCGGCCCGTCGTCGTGGTGAGACCGCGATCGGCTACCGCATCGCCGCACTGTCGCGCAGCAGCGCAGACCGCTACGGCGTCCGCGTGAACCCGCTCAAGACCGACCGCGTGCGGTTCGCCCTCGGCGACAAGATCATCGTTCTCGCCGAGGACTAGGCAACGGATGCCGCGCGACTAGCGCGGAATCGCCCACTCCCAGCGGGTCGTCGTCGACTCGAGCCCGGACACGCCGGTCGGCGAGTAGCTGAACGATGTGGTCTGCGGGCTGACATCGAGGATGACGGTGCCACTGGTCGTGGCACCCGCCGGGATCTCGGCGGGCAGCTGCTCTGCCTCAGGCACGCAGCTGAGCCCTGCATCCGAGTTACCGACGGCGGTGCCGTCGGGAAGCAGGCCGATGAAGTCGGCGCTGGCGACCTGCAGCAGTGCACCGGTGCTCATGGCGGAGGCGTAGTCCTCTGCGGTGGTGAACTCCATGGTAATGGCGACGAACTCGCCGTTCTCCGGGCTCAGCACGAGATCCGGGTCCTCTGTGCACGTCGGGTTCGGTGTGACATTCGTGACAACGAACTGGATCGAGGGGTCGCTCGTTCCCGCGAAGAGGATCGTGCCGGTGGCGCCCTGCTCTAGGGCGATGTTGCCGAAGTCGGTCTTCGGCGCGTTGGCCACGACCTCTGATGCGGTGTCGGTGCCGGTGGCGGCCGGATTGATCAGCCCGGGCAACACGAAGAGGACGGCCGAGATGGATGCGGCGGTGCCGATGACAGACAGCACGATTCCGGCAACGGACTTGCCTCGTCCGAGCGCAACGCCATCCTCGCGTTTGAACGCGGCAGACCGCGTGAGGCCGAGGGCGCTCGTGATGAGGCCGACGAGACCGGCAACGCCGGGGATGATGAACGAGAGCACGCCGAACGTGAGTCCGACCGTCGCGAGGGTGTTGCGCGGCGGCTCCTCGTAGTCCTGGTTCGACCACTGGTCGAAGGGGTCAGACGAGCCCGACGCTCCGCCTGCGATCAGCTGGCTGAAGTCTGGTGCTCCGGTTGCGGCCGCCGGCTGGAACTCCTGAGGCTGCTGCTGCGCATACGACGACGGCGCGGCCTGTGTGTACGACTGCTGGCCGGTCTGCACTGCAGCCTGCTGCGGTGCGGTCGACTGCCCGGTTGCGAAGATGTCGTCGAATGACGATCCAGCGGCGGCAACCGGGTTGTCCCAGGCAGATGCGGCCGGCTTGTACGCGGGCTCCGCGGTCTGGTGGGGTGCCTGGTACGCGGGCTCCGCGGTCTGCTGGGGTGCCTGGTAGGGCTGGTATGCCTGCTCGCTCGTCTGATAGCTCGCCGCCGCGGGCTGCTGCTGCACAGGCTGCTGCTGCACTGGCTCTGGCTGAACCGGAGCGGCCGCGGGCTCAGGTGCCGCTGGAACGTTCGTGTGATCGGTCCACTGTGCTCCGTCCCACCACCGCTCGTGCGGTGCACCGTAGGGGTCTGGGTACCAGCCGGCCGGAGGCAGATTGCCCGAGTAATCCGTCACGACAGTGGCCTCCTGGATGTTTGCGTGGGTGGTCACGGCGATTCTAGCCAACCCGACTCTGAGGGTCCCGCACTCGGGAGGCCGAGGGGCGTGCCAACTCAGCTAGACTTGCCGAGGCCATTTTCGTAAATTAGCCCATCCGTAGGCCGGTCATTGCGCGGATGAGGATCCCGGGGCGTAGCTCAGCTTGGTAGAGCGCTCGGTTTGGGACCGAGAGGCCGCAGGTTCGAATCCTGTCGCCCCGACACGTACAAAACAGACAAACAGGAGAAACCCATGGTCACGACCACGGTAGAGAAGCTCAGCCCCACCCGCGTCAAGCTCAGCATCTCGGTGACGCCAGACGAGCTGAAGCCGAGCATCGACCACGCGTACGAGCACATCGGATCGCAGATCAACATCCCCGGCTTCCGCAAGGGCAAGGTGCCGCCGCCCCTCGTCGATCAGCGCGTCGGCCGCGAGGAGGTGCTCAACCACGCTGTCAGCGACGGTCTCGACACCTTCTTCCGCCAGGCGGTTGCCGACGAGAAGATCCGCACCCTCGGTCGCCCAGAGGCCGACATCTCGGTGTGGCCGAACATCAAGGACTTCTCCGGCGACCTCGTCGTCACGGTCGAGGTCGACGTTCGCCCCGAGTTCGACCTCCCCAAGTACGAGGGCCTCACGCTCACCGTCGATGCCGTCGAGGTCTCTGCCGATGACGTGAAGGACGAGCTCGACGAGCTTCGCAGCCGCTTCGGCACGCTCATCACGGTCGACCGCCCGGCCAAGAAGGGCGACTTCGTGCAGCTCGATCTCGTCGCCAAGATCGGCGACACCGAGGTCGACACTGCGAACGGCATCTCCTACGAGCTGGGATCCGGCGAGCTCATCGACGGCATCGACGACGCCCTCGACACCCTCACCGCCGGCGAGACCACGACCTTCGAGTCAGTTCTGCTCGGCGGCGACCACGAGGGCGAGACGGCGCTCATCACCGTCACGGTCAACTCGGTCAAGGAGCGCGAGCTGCCAGAGGCCGACGACGACTTCGCCCAGATCGCCAGCCAGTTCGACACCATCAAGGAGCTCAAGGCCGACATCAAGGAGCAGCTCGCCAAGTCGAAGTCCTTCGGCCAGGCCGCTGCCGCCCGCGACCAGATCGTCGACGAGCTCGTCAAGCTCGTCGAGATCCCCGTTCCGGCCAAGCTCGTCGAAGACGAGGTGCACCGCCACCTCGAGAACGAGAACCGCCTCGAGGACGAGACGCACCGCGCAGAGGTCACCGAGTCGAGCGAGAAGGCCTTCCGCGCTCAGATCCTGCTCGACTCCGTCGTCGAGGCCGAGGGCATCAAGGTCAACCAGGACGAGCTGACCCAGTACCTCGTGCAGGCATCCGCCCAGTACGGCATGGAGCCGGGCGAGTTCATCCAGGTGCTCGACAAGAACGGCCAGATCCCCGGCATGATCGGCGAGGTGTCGCGTTCGAAGGCGCTCGCCGTCATCCTCGGCAAGGCGAAGGTCGTCGACTCGAAGGGCAAGGCCGTCGACGTCTCTGCCTTCACCGAGGCCTTCGGTGCCAATGAAGACGAGTTCGACCCCACCGCAGCGGCCGACCTGCTGCAGTCGGCCAACGCCGGATCGCACGCTGGTCACGACCACGACGACCACGAGGGTCACTCGCACTGACCTGAACGCTGAATCGGCCCGTCACCATCGGTGGCGGGCCTTTTCGCTTGCTAGAGCTCTTCTGCGTATTCCGCGACGGCGGCAGAGTACTGCGGGAGTGTCGGCGCAAGCGTGCGCAGCGCCACGATGGCGGCCTCGCGGTCGTGTCCGGAGCTCAGCAGGGCGAGGGAGAGGAAGGCGCGCCCCGCATCGGAGAGCGGGTGCTCTGGATGCCGCACGATCCATCCGCGCAATATTGTCACCGCCTCCTCTGGCCGACCGAGGTTGCGCAGCGTGCTGGCCAGCTGGATGATCGCCTGGGGGTGGCGCACGTCGTCGAGACCGAGCTCCAGTGCCCTGCGGTAGAACGGCTCCGCCTCGGATTCGCGGCCGAGGTAGTCGCGAACGGATGCTGCCTCGAAGACCGCGGCGGCATCCTCGCGCCCTCGTTCGATGACGAGGTCGTCGATGGCATCGAGCACGGCGTCGTCGCTGAGCTCGCCTGCCCTGTTCCACACGGCGGCGACCCGCGCCTCCCAGTCTGCATCGCTCATGGGGACAGGCTATTGCTGCGCGTGCGTTTTTCGGAACCGAATTGCCCAGTGCCCGTCGCCTGGCTCCTGCCGCTCTGAGTCTGCCCAGAGCGAACGAGTCGGTTTCGCTTCAGCCGCTCTAGTAGTTTCGTGAGGAAGCGATAACTGCAACACCCATCACGAACACAGGAGCGCAACACATGGCCCAACCGGCATTGGTCAGCAGCATCTTCGACCAACTCCTCGCAGACCGCATCATCTGGCTCGGCTCAGAGGTGCGCGATGACAACGCCAACGAGATTTGCGCGAAGATCCTCCTGCTCGCAGCAGAAGACCCGAAGCGCGACATCTTCCTCTACATCAACAGCCCGGGCGGCTCGATCACCGCGGGCATGGCGATCTACGACACGATGAAGTTCGTGCCGAACGACATCGTCACGGTCGGCATCGGCCTTGCCGCGAGCATGGGGCAGTTCCTCCTCTCCTCTGGCACCAAGGGCAAGCGCTACATCACGCCGAACGCCCGCGTTCTGCTGCACCAGCCGTCTGGTGGTTTCGGTGGAACCTCCGCCGACATCCAGACCCAGGCCGGCGTGATCCTCGATATGAAGAAGCGCATGGCAGAGCTCACCGCTGAGCAGACCGGCAAGTCGATCGAGCAGATCCTCATCGACAACGACCGCGACAACTGGTTCACGGCACAGCAGGCACTCGAGTACGGCTTCGTCGACCACCTCCGCGAGTACGCGGAAGACGTCATCGGCGGCGGCGGCACCGACGAGTCGATCACCAAGAAGTAAGGGCAGAGAAGATGAACGAGTTCGACTTCCAGGGCGTTGCACGCCCCACCGCCGAGGCACGGTACATCCTCCCGACCTTCGAGGAGCGCACTGCCTACGGCTTCAAGCGTCAAGACCCGTACGCGAAGCTCTTCGAGGACCGCATCGTCTTCCTCGGCGTGCAGATCGACGACGCCTCGGCCGACGACGTCATGGCCCAGCTGCTCGTGCTCGAGAGCCAGGACCCGGATCGCGACATCCAGATGTACATCAACTCGCCCGGTGGCTCGTTCACCGCGATGACGGCCATCTACGACACGATGCAGTACATCCGCCCGCAGATCCAGACGACGGTGCTCGGGCAGGCGGCTTCGGCTGCCGCCGTGCTTGCGGCTGCCGGCACGCCGGGCAAGCGCCTCGCGCTTCCCAACGCCCGCATCCTCATCCACCAGCCCGCGACCGGCGACTCCGGCCGTGGCCAGGCGAGTGACATCGAGATCCAGGCGCGCGAGATCCTCCGCATGCGCGAGTGGCTGGAGGCGACGCTGTCGTTCCACTCGAACCGCACGCCGGAGCAGGTGCACAAGGACATCGACCGCGACAAGATCCTCGGCGCAGACGAGGCCCTCGAGTACGGTCTCATCGACCAGGTGCTCACGAGCCGCAAGAACGTGCCGGCGGCGATCGCCCGCTAGGTTCTGGCCGCTAGGTCCTAGATAAAGGGCCGCTCTCTCTCGAGAGCGGCCCTTTTCTCGGTGCTATGACCGGTTCGGCTTCGGCTTCAGCACCAGCAATGTGATGAGCACGGCGATCGCAACGGCCGCGATGGCACCGCCGATCCACAGCAGCGAGGCGAGGTCGATGGATGCCGCTACTGCCGGCTCCCGAACATCGTCACCGCGGGCATAGAGCCCGTTGCAGTCGCCGGCCGACGTCGAGCCGGTGCTTGGCTGCACGTCGCCCTCCGGAGCCCAGGTGAACCCGAACGAGTCGGAGACCGTGTGGCCGTCGGCCGAGACGAGCTGGTAGACGAGGGTGTACTCGCCCGGTTCGCCGAGCTGTGCCGCTGCCGACATCGTGGCGCCGTCGATCGTGACGCAGCCGTCGCCGTAGTAGAGCCCCTCGGCGTCGCGAACCTCGAGGCCGAAGCCCGATCCCGACCCGGCGAGGTCGAGGAGCGCCTCGTTCGTGGTGACGGAGAACTGCTCCGGCAGTGCCGTGAGCACCTCGCCCTCCTGGGGCGTCGAGGCGACGAGGTAGTTATGCGCCGACGCAGGGCCGGCCGTGGCCAGCACGGCGAGCAGGGCTACGGCCACCGCGGCCGCTGCGCGCCTCATGCCGATCGCCGCCGGGCGGTCACGCCGACCACGAGGCCGACGGAGCCGACCACGAGGCCGCCGATGCCGAGCACGCGGGCGATCACGTCGGGCTCGGTGCTGGCCGGTTCCGACGTCGCGGTGTCGGCGTGGTGGCCGCCCTCCGCTTCCCCTGCCTCCGTCAGCGTGACCGCTGGCACCTCGTCGCCCGTCCAGTTCGTCTCGCCGACCTCGCAGGTCTGCAGCACGGGGAACTCGAGCACGTCGCCAACCTCGCCCGCGAGCAGCACGGAGATCGCGACGGTGTCCCGCTGGTCGGGCGCGAGCGGCGTGATAGCCGTGTAGACGACGGTGGCCACGCGTTCGGTGATCGGGTCGCCCTCCTCCTGCTCTATTGCCTCGTCGAGGGAAGCGTAGGTCTTGCTGATCACCCAGTTCGGGTTGACGGTTGCGGTTGCCGCGACGATCGACTCGGGCAGGGTGATCTCGAGGCCGGTGGTCGGTGAGCCCTCGCAGCCGTGGCCGGTGGCGAAGGTCAGCACCGAGTAGGAGCCGGCCGCCGTCGTCGACGCATCGACGGAGACGTGCGCGCTTGCGCTCATGGGTGCGGCAAGTGCGAGCAGGAGGCCGGCGCCGAGCGCGGTCGTGGTCAGGGCAATGGATCTCTTCATGGGTGTTCCTTCGTTGGTGCGCAACCGCGCGGTATCAGGGGAGCGTGTCCGCCGCCCCGATCAACGAGGCTCAGGCGGCGAAGGAGGGCGGGGGCCCGCGCAGGCCGCACGCGGCGATGAGCTCGCGCGCCGCACGGGGCACGAGCGACCGCACCCGGCTCGGGCGGTGGTCGCTCGTGATGGCTGCGACGACGACGACGGTGGGGGAGAGGATCGCTGCCAGCAGCATCCGGGCGGTGGCGGCGATGGATGCGGCGGCGCGCTCCCCGAAGCGCAGTGCCGCGATCGTTGTCGCGGCCGCGACCGCGTGCGCGAGCCACATGAGCGGGCTCGCGTGGCTCATGGACTCTGCGGCCGTGCTCACGCGCACAGCGCCGTGGTGGCCGGCGCCGACAACGACCTCTCCCGCGCCGCCGAGGGTGCTGAACACGACGTGGAAGGCCAGCTGACTGATGGCGACGGATGCCGCGAGCCGCGCCGCCGGCATCCCGCGGCCCACGAGGGCGATGCTCACGATCGCGGAGAAGGCAAGGGCGAGTGCGAGGCCAGCGCCCCCGGGCATGGCACCGCCGGCGAGCCCGTGCGACGCCGCCGCGACGAGCGTCGCGACCGTGCCGGCGGCGACGCCGCGCAGGGTGCGGGTCGCGCGCGGGTTCATGGCTCCAAGGCTACCTCCGCCACGCCGCATGACGGTTTTGCACGGGGTGCTCACTGGCGTCACCGGATCGGGTTAGGCTCGTTCAAAGTATTCAGCCAGCCGAGTAGACAGCGTTGTCTTCAGCGGTGGTGGTTGCGACCGGAGGGAGTTGCGCATGGCGCGAATCGGTGAGAGTGCCGACCTGCTCAAGTGCTCCTTCTGCGGCAAGAGCCAGAAGCAGGTGCAGCAGCTGATCGCCGGGCCTGGCGTCTACATCTGCGACGAGTGCGTCGAGCTGTGCAACGAGATCATCGAGGAGCGCCTCGCCGAGGCAGGCGAGGAGGCTTCGAGCGAGTTCGAGCTGCCTAAGCCCCGCGAGATCTACGCCTTCCTCGAGGAGTACGTCATCGGCCAGGAGGCCGCGAAGAAGGCGCTCTCCGTCGCGGTGTACAACCACTACAAGCGCGTGCGTGCCCGCAACACCCTCACCTCGGTCGATACCGTCATCGACGATGTGGAGATCGCGAAGTCGAACATCCTGCTCATCGGCCCGACCGGCTGCGGCAAGACCTACCTCGCCCAGACGCTCGCCAAGCGCCTGAACGTTCCGTTCGCTGTCGCAGATGCCACCGCCCTCACCGAGGCAGGCTACGTCGGCGAAGACGTCGAGAACATCCTCCTCAAGCTCATCCAGGCCGCCGACTACGACGTCAAGCGGGCCGAGACGGGCATCATCTACATCGACGAGATCGACAAGATAGCCCGCAAGGCGGAGAACCCCTCGATCACGCGCGACGTCTCTGGCGAGGGCGTGCAGCAGGCGCTGCTCAAGATCCTCGAGGGCACGGTCGCCTCCGTTCCACCCCAGGGCGGTCGCAAGCACCCGCATCAGGAGTTCATCCAGGTCGACACCACGAACGTGCTCTTCATCTTCGCCGGCGCCTTCTCCGGCCTCGAGGAGATCATCTCCTCGCGCGCTGGCAAGAAGGGCATCGGCTTCGGTGCCCCGCTGCACAGCAAGGGCGACGACGTGAACCTGTTCGAGCAGGTGCTGCCAGAAGACCTGCACAAGTTCGGGCTCATCCCAGAGTTCATCGGCCGCCTTCCCGTTGTCGCGACCGTCACGCAGCTCGACCAGGTGGCCCTCATGGACATCCTGACGACACCGCGCAACGCCCTGATCAAGCAGTACCAGCGCATGTTCGAGTTCGACAACGTCGAGCTCTCGTTCGAGGCAGACGCCCTCGAGGCCATCGCCGACCTCGCCGTGCTTCGCCAGACCGGTGCCCGTGGCCTCCGCGCGATCATGGAGGAGGTGCTCGGGCCGATCATGTTCGATGTGCCCTCCGACGATCACGTCGCCAAGGTCATCGTCACGAAGGATGCCGTGATCAACAACGCGGCACCAACGATCGTTCCGCGCAAGGCAGTTCGCCCCACCGAGAAGTCGGCCTAGCCCGACTCCCGATCAGGCGACGAGTCGTCCGTCGCGGATCTCGACCACGCGGTCGGCCAGCTCGGCCATGCGCGGGTCGTGCGTCGAGACGATCGCCGCGACACCCTGGATGTGCACGAGATCGGCGATGAGCGACATCATGGTCGCAGCGGTCCCGCTGTCGAGCTGAGCGGTCGGCTCGTCGGCGATGAGCACCCGCGGATGGTTAGCCAGAGCCCTCGCGATACCGACCCGCTGCTGCTGCCCGCCCGACAGCTCCGTCGGCCGCTGGTTGGCGTGATCGGCCAGGCCGACGAGCTGCAGCAGCTCGGCAACGCGCGCGTCTCGCGCTACACCATCCGTCTCGATCACCCGCAGGGGCATCTCGATGTTCTCGGCAGCCGACAGCAACGGGATGAGGGCGAACGACTGGAAGACGAAGCCGAGCCTGCGCTGGCGCACCTCGGTGAGCTCTGCCTCACTCGCCCCCGTGAGTCGCTGCTCGCCGAGCCACACCTCGCCGGTGGTCGGCTCGTCGAGGCCGCCCAGCAGGTTGAGGAGCGTCGTCTTGCCAGAACCAGAGGGGCCGCGGAGCACGACCAGCTCGCCGGCCTCGACGCTAAGGGAGACGCCATCGAGAGCCCTCGTCGCGGTGTCTCCGCTGCCGAAGGTGCGGCTCAGATCGGTGCAGTGCAGCGCGCTCATGCGATCGGCTCCTCGCTGTCGGTGGTGGGGTGAACCTCGATGTGACGCTCCTGGAAGTCCAGTCGCACCCGGTCGCGCATGCCGAGACGCGTTACCTGCTCCTGTGGCAGCTGGAGTCGGCCGACCCGGTCGAGCACGGCGAACTCCTCTGCCAGGTGCTGCTCGTTGCCGTCGCCGTCGACCCGAGTGGATCGCAGCACCTCGGTCGAGGTGCGCCCGTCGCGAATCTGCACCGTGCGCCGCACGTGCGAGGAGACGTCGGGGTCGTGCGTGACGATGACAACGGTGACGCCGAGCCGCTCGTTGACATCGCGCATGGCGTCGAGCACGATCGCGGAGTTGTGCTCGTCGAGTTCACCTGTCGGCTCGTCGGCGAACAGCACGGCCGGCTCGTTGGCGAGCGCGACCGCGATCGCGGCGCGCTGCTGCTCTCCGCCAGACATCAGTGCCGGTCGACGGTCGCGCACATGGTCGATTGCGAGCAGCGCAAGCAGTTCCGCCACGCGCCGCGAGCGGTCGTGCCGTCGCACCCCCGCGATTGCGAGCACCATCGCGACGTTCTCTGCGATGGTCAGGTACGGGATGAGGTTGCGGGTTGTCTGCTGCCAGATGAACCCAGCGGTCGTGCGCCGGTACTCCGAGCGCTCAGCCAGCTTCATCGCGAGAAGGTCATGGCCGGCCACGCGCGCGGTGCCCGCGGTCGGCGCGTCGAGCCCAGAGAGGATCGACAGCAGAGTCGACTTGCCCGACCCCGATGCGCCGACGATCGCGGTGAGCTCTCCTGCCTCGACCCGGAGGTTGAGGCCCTGCAGCGCCTGCACCTCGATGCCGGCGGCGGAGAAGATCCGCACGAGGTCGACGCACTCGATCTGTGGCGATGTGCTCATGGTCATTCCGCTCCCATTCGTGCGGTGCTGGCAAGATCGGCGCGGCTTCCGCTGGCCGAGGCGATGAATCCGGTGATGGCGACGAAGGCGGCGAAACCGAGGGTGGCTGCCGCGACGAGCGGAAGCGGTATCGCCGGGTCGACAACGATCGAGCCGCCGGTGAACGTGCGCAGGTCGACGACGGCAGCAAGAAGGAACGGCAGGGCGATGCCGAGCACGGTTCCGGCCAGCACGGCGCTCGCGGTGACGGGGGCGAGCTCCCAGCCAAGCAGAGCGCGGGCGCGACCTGCCGGCATGCCGAGCAGCCGCATGACACCGACGGTGCGCGCCCGTGACTCCGCTGCCGTGACGGCGCTCACTACGACAGTGAACGCGCACAGGACGAATGACAGGATGGCGCCGGCCAGCAGCGCAGCCAACAGCGCGATGATCGCCGGTCGGCTCTGCGCCCTGTCGAGGAGGGCGCTCGCGGCGGAAACCGTCGCCCCTGGCGCGAGCCGCTCCAGCTCAGCGGCGATGGCGGACTCGTCTGCACCGCCCGCGAGGGTCACGAGCACCTGCTGAGGAGCGAACGGGGCGCCGGTGAGCCGCTCGGCGTAGGCGGCATCCACGAGCACCCACGCGCTCGACGCGACCGGCAGCGCGCTGGAGTCGATGACGCCGGCGAACTGCGCGGGCAGGTCGTTGAGCTGCAGATCGTCGGTTGGCTCGCTCGTGACATCGCTCGACTGCAGGAATGGCACCGCCGCATCCGCGCCGCCGGCAAGCTGCGGTATCGACAGCGACCGCGTGTCGGCGAGCACGATCGTGACGCCAGCGGGGCGGCCATCGCGGGTGATCTCGCCCCCACGCGCCTCCTGCACGGCCGTGGCGACCGCCACGCCGGGGAGATCGCGCACTGCACTCTCGATGGATGGTGGCAGGGTTCCCGAGGTGGAGACGACACGCAGGTCGCCGCCCACCTGCTGTCGAGCGGCGGCCTGGAGGCCGACGGAGACGGTCGACGCCATCATGAGGGAGAACACCGCAGCCGAGACCCCGATGACGATCGCGAGCACGGAGCTGAAGCCGAGCGCCGGATCGCGAACCGCGCGGGCGATGCCGAGAATTCCGACCGGACCAGGTCGGCGACGCACGCGTCGTTGCAGCCACATCAGCAATCGCGGGTACACCCGCAGCACGACGACGCACGTTGAGAGGGCGAGCAGCAGTGGCACGGCGGCCAGCAGCGGGTCGACGCCGACGGAGGTGCCGCTCTCGAGCAGTCCGCGACGGAACAGCAGGAAGACGGCGAGGGCGGTCACGCCGATGGTGGCGGATTCGACGAGAAGCCGGGTGCGCCCGGTTGCTGCGGCGCCACCATCCGTTCTGGTCATGGCGAGCCGGCGTGGGGAGGTCATGACGGCGAACACCACGGGAACAGCCGCACCGACCAGGAGCGGCACGACGATGGATGGGGTGGTGGCAGGCAGCATGAGACCGGCGACCACGAGGGCGAGCGCGGTCGCTGGCACCGTGATCGCGAGCCCCTCTGCGGCGAGGAGGGCCCGGATGCGCGACTCGCTGAGCCCACGTGCTGCTGCGAGCGTGATGGCCGCCGACCTCGAGCGGATCACCGAGCGCACACCGAGCGCGATGACTGCGCACAGCATGCCGAGCGGAGCAGACAGCGCGAGCGCCAGCAGGGCGGTGAGGGCGGTGACGCCCTGCTGGATGCGGGCGAGCTCATATGGAAGCACCGACTGCACCGCGAGCCCCGAGCCGCTGGGCAGCACGAGGCCGAGGCTCGTTGCCTTGCGCACCTGGTCTGCGATCTCCGTGGCCTCCGCGAAGGAGAACGGCGTGCCCGTGAGGGGGAACGACGCGTCGACCTTCGCGCGGTCGATCACGGGGCCGAGGGCAACGGCGGAGCCGGTGTCGAGAATTGCTGCGGCATCGCCGATGCGCAGTCCGCTGAGCGTCGTCGCCGCGGTTGGATGCAGCAGGTCGGCGGCGCGCTGCCAGTAGGCGTCATCGGGGTCGGCGGGCTGCCAGATGCCGCTCACGAGCAGCGGGCCATTCGCGTAGTCGAGCACGTCGCCAACGCCGAGCTCGAGCAGCTGCGCCACCTCGCTGGAGATGCCGATCTCGAGGGCGGGCCGGTCGACGGGCGGCGTCTCGTCGACAAGGGAGCCCCGCCAGGCGCTGGGGGGCGAGCCGTCGACGTAGCGCACGCGCTCGTCGAAGCGCTCGTCGATGACGAGGCTGATGGTCGACTGAACGACCGCCTCTGGGTGGCGGTTCGTCGTGCGCTCCGGGTCGAACACGAGGAACCAGTCCGGCTGGCCGAGTGCGGGGCCAAGGGGAGCGTCGAGCGTCGAGGGGTAGGCGGCGAGCACGCGATCCGTCGGGTCGAGGAGGTCATCGGCCGAGGTGGTTCCGTCGGAGTACAGTCCGAACCTTCCGGTGACGGTGAGCGCCGATTGCGTCGCAGAGAATGCCTCGAGCCGGGAGTGCAGCTCGTCATCGGAGATCGCGATGAGGGCACGTGGCACAAGGGCGACGATGAGCACCGCGATGCCGACGAGCACGCAGAGCAGGATCGCCGGCGAGCGCCGGGAGGCCGCGTGGCGCAGGAGGATGCCGATGGTGCTGGTGCTGGATCGGATCACAGCGCATCCTCACGGGCAGAAGCCGTGCGTGCCTGCCGCTGCACGGCAGCGCCGTAGGAGCCGGACACGATCGAGAGCCCGGCACCCAGCGCGACAACCGCGAGACCGAGGGCGCCGATCGCCACCGCCACCGGTGTCGGGATGCTGTCGTACGCCAGCGGCACGGCGGCCCTGGCCAGGGGCGGAACCACGAGCAGGGTGACGAGGCCGCCGGCGACGAGGCCCGCCAGTGCTCCCGCGGCGAGCACGACCGCAAGCTCACCCCACCGCATCCTCGCCTGCGATCGTGCGCCGACACCCATAGCGCGCAGCACCACGACCTCCGACCGGCGGGATCGCAACTGCCCGCCGATGACCGCGCCAAGGGCGACGATGGCGAGGATGCCCGTGCCAGCTGCGCCGATCCACAGGGCGACAGAGGCCGAGGCGAGCACCCCGCGGGCTGGATC
>NZ_JBXMIS010000087.1:0-58433 GCF_057073975.1 Conyzicola sp.
ATCTGCCATACGAAAAACCCTCCCCAACCATTGAACGTGAGGCTAAGCCCTCACGAGATCGGGCGATGGATGCCGGTGTCCAGGTAAGGAGACTCGGGGGAGGGGCCCCGTTTTCCGTGCTGGGCACCGGCATCCAACGCCGTACAGCGAACTAGACGCGGGGCTTTTCCTTCAGCTCGATCGTCTCGATCTCATCCCCGATCTGGATGTCGTTGAACTTGCCGAGCCCGATACCGGCCTCGAAGTCCGTGCGAACCTCGGTGACGTCATCCTTGAAGCGACGCAGCGACTCGATGGCCAGGTTGTCGCCGACGACGATCCCGTCGCGGATGACGCGCGCCTTGGCGTTTCGCGTGATCGTTCCCGACCGCACGATGACACCAGCGACGTTGCCGAACTTGGAGGAGCTGAAGACCTCGCGGATCTCCGCGACGCCCGACTGCACCTCCTCGTACTCCGGCTTGAGCATTCCCTTGAGGGAGTTCTCGATGTCGTCGATGGCCGCGTAGATGACCGAGTAGAACCGAACATCCACGCCCTCGCGCTGTGCGCGGTCGCGGGCCTTCGGGTCAGGGCGAACGTTGAAGCCGATGATGATGGCGTTGTCGACCGTTGCGAGGTTGACGTCGCTCTCGGTGACAGCACCGACACCGCGGTGGATGATGCGCAGCTGCACGCTGTCGTCGACCTCGATCTTGAGCAGCGACTCCTCGAGCGCCTCGACGGCACCGGAGACGTCACCCTTGAGGATGAGGTTGAGCGACTCGACCTTGCCGTCTTCGAGGGCCTTGGTGAAGTCCTCGAGGCTGATGCGCTTGCGGCTGCGGGCCAGCAGCGCGTTGCGCTCCACTGCCTCGCGCTTCTCGGCGATCTGGCGGGCCGTGCGGTCGTCGTCGGTCACGAGGAACGTGTCACCGGCTCGGGGAACGGACGTGAGTCCGAGCACCGAGACGGGGCGCGCTGGCGTGGCGAACTCGACCGGGTTGCCGTTCTCGTCGAACATCGCGCGAACGCGGCCGTAGGCCGTTCCTGCGACGATCGGGTCTCCGACCTCGAGGGTTCCCGACTGGATGAGCACGGTCGCGACTGCACCGCGCCCCTTGTCGAGCTTGGCCTCGATCGCGACGCCGCGGGCATCCTTGTTCGGGTTTGCCCGCATGTCGAGACCGGCGTCTGCCGTCAGCAGCACGGCGTCGAGCAGCGTGTCGATGCCGATGTTGTTGAGAGCAGAGACGTCGACGAACATCGTGTCTCCGCCGTACTCCTCTGCCACGAGGCCGAACTCGGTGAGCTGCTGGCGCACCTTGGCCGGGTTCGCGCCGTCCTTATCGATCTTGTTGACGGCGACGACGATCGGAACACCGGCGGCCTGGGCGTGGTTGAGCGCCTCGACCGTCTGCGGCATGATGCCGTCGTCAGCCGCGACCACGAGGATCGCGATGTCGGTGACCTGCGCACCACGAGCACGCATGGCGGTGAACGCCTCGTGACCCGGCGTGTCGATGAAGGTGATGGCGCGCTCGATGCCCTCGTGCTCTGCGACGACCTGGTAGGCACCGATGTGCTGGGTGATTCCACCCGCCTCACCGGCGACGACATTGGCGTTGCGGATCGCGTCGAGGAGCTTCGTCTTACCGTGGTCGACGTGGCCCATGACGGTCACGACCGGCGGACGGATCTCGAGGTCCTCGTCGTTCTCGTCCTCTAGCTCCTGGTCGAGGTCGAGGTCGAAGCCGGCGAGCAGCTCGCGGTCCTCATCCTCTGGCGAGACCATCTGGATCTTGAAGCCGAGCTCGTCACCGAGGATCTCGAAGGTCGCCTCGTCGAGGGACTCCGTCGCCGTGGCCATCTGGCCGAGGTGGAAGAGGACCGTGACGAGGTTTCCGGGGCTGGTGTCGATCTTGTCGGCGAAGTCGGTGATCGACGCGCCACGACGAAGGCGGATGACGGTCGAGCCATCACCGCGGGGAACACTGACACCACCGAGCGACGGGGCTTCGCGCAGCTCGAACTCGGCGCGCTTCGTGCGCTTCGACTTGCGTGCCTTGCTCTTGCCGCCACCGCGGCCGAATGCTCCAGCGGTTCCACCGCCGGGACCGCGACCGCGACCGCCTGCTGGCGGACGGTTCGGGCCGAAGTTGGATCCGGGTGTTCCCGGTGCTCCACCGGCTCCACCGGGGCGGAAGCCGCCGGCACCGGCCGGACGACCCGCGCCACCCGGGCGCTGGCCTGCACCACCCGGGCGCTGCCCGGCTACACCGGGACGGAAGCCGCCCTGGCCGGGGCCGCCGGGACGCGGGGCTCCGGGACGCGGGGCTCCCGGGCGCGGGATGCCGGTCGCCGAGGCGCCCGGTCGCTGCATGCCCTGGTTCGACGCGAACGGGTTGTTGCCAGGACGCGGGATGCCGGGGCGTGCCGCGCTCTGGGTCGTGCCGAAGGGGTTGTTGCCAGGGCGCGGAATGCTCGGGCGCTCTGCGTCAACGGGAGCGGGGTTCGCGGCAGCCGCCTCGGCCTGGGCCTGGCGCTCTGCAACGGTCAGCGGAGCGGGGGCGGGAGCCTCAGCCTCGTCGTGGGTCTCTACAACCGGGGCTGCAGGGGCGGCGGGAGCCGGCTTGGCCGCGGCCGGCTTGGCCGGTGCTGCCTTGGGGGCGGCGGGGGCGGCTGGCTTGATGCCCTCCGCCTCGAGGGCTGCCTTCACCCGTCGTGCGACGGGCGGTGCGATGCTGGAGGACGGTCCCTTGACGAACTCGCCCATTGTCTTGAGGTGCTCAAGAACGATCTTGCTTTCAATGCCGAGTTCAGCTGCGATCTCGTGCACGCGTGGATTAGCCACAAATTCTCCTGTCTGGGTCTGCGCCCAGAGCAGGGAGCAGACATTTAGTGGACGGAACTCATTTCGAGCCGCTCATTAGTTGTCCATGTGTTTTCAGCCATTTCGTCTCGGGGAGTCGGTCGACTCCCCTGCCAATGCCAGAACTCGTGCCGTGTCGAGCGCCGTCGAGACCCGCAGCGCCCGGCCGAAGGCCCGGCGCTTGATCGCGGTCTCAACGCACTCGCGCGTGGGATGAACCCACGCGCCTCGACCGGGAAGTGTCGCAGACGGATCTGCGACAACCGCGCCATCCCGCGCGACAACCCTCAGCAGGGAGGGTTTGTCAGTGCGAAGACGGCAACCGATGCACGTTCTAACGGGATACAGCCTACTCCTCCAAAATGGAGTCGGGCTGTGTTTGCAGCGTTCCGGCGCGAGACAACGCTCTACGCGTTGTCCCGGCCGCGCGCGAATGGATATTCACGCTCTGCTAACCCTCAAGGATTGAGTCGGGTTGAATATCGATTCGCGCGCCCGTGAGCTTGGCCGCGAGGCGGGCGTTCTGGCCCTCCTTGCCGATCGCGAGCGAGAGCTGGTAGTCGGGAACGAGGGCGCGAACCGCCTTCGTCGACTCGTCGATGACGTACGAGCTCGACACCTTGGCGGGTGAGAGCGCGTTGGCGACGAAGGTCGCCAGGTCGTCGGAGTAGTCGACGATGTCGATCTTCTCGTTGTTGAGCTCTGCCGTGACCGCGCGCACGCGCTGGCCGAGCTCTCCGATGCAGGCACCCTTGGCGTTGATTCCGGCCTCGGTGGCACGAACCGCCATCTTGGTGCGGTGACCGGCCTCGCGGGCAACAGAGGTGATCTCGACGAGTCCGCTCGCGATCTCCGGAACCTCAAGGGCGAAGAGCTTGCGCACGAGGGAGGGGTGCGTGCGGCTCACCGTGATCTGCGGGCCCTTGAGACCGCGGGCGACACTCGTGACGTAGACGCGGATGCGGGATCCGTGCGCGTAGTCCTCGCTCGGCACCTGCTCCTCTGGCGGCAGGATCGCCTCGATCGACCCGAGGTCGACGTGGATCATGCGCGGGTTCGGGCCCTGCTGGATGACGCCGGCGACGATATCGCCCTCGCGCCCCTTGAACTCGCCGAGCACCTTGTCGTCGCCGATGTCGCGCAGGCGCTGGTTGATGACCTGCTTGGCCGCGAAGGCGGCGATGCGGCCGAAGTCGCGAGGGTCTTCCTCCGCCTCGCCGATGACATTGCCCTCGTCGTCATGCTCTGCGACGAATACAGAGACCTTGCCGGTCTTGCGGTCGAGCGAGACTCTGGCGTGCGATGCGTGCTCGCCGTCGCCCGGCTTGCGGTCGCTCTCGCCAGTGTGCTTGAGGTAGGCCGTGAGGATGGCCTGCTCGATGATCGCAACGAGTTCCTCGAATGGAATCTCGCGCTCACGTTCCATGAGTCGCAGTACGCTCAGGTCGATTTCCACTGAGGGCCTCCGATATTTTATTGTTGTCATCAGGCTGCGAATGCGCAGCCACCCAAGGATACCCGCTTAGCCTGCGAGGCGCGCCACGGCATCCGCGACGCTCAGTGCGGTGCGCTCGCCCGTGCGGCGATCCCAGTGCTCGACCATGCCGTCGGCCGCGCTGCGGCCGACGATGATGATCTCTGGAACACCGAGCAGTTCTGCGTCGCCGAACTTGACGCCGGGCGAGACCTTGGGCCGGTCGTCGAGCAGCACGTCGAGCCGGCGTGCCTCGAGATCCGCGGCAAGCTTCTCCGCCACCTCGTAGACGACCTCCTCGCGGCCCGCGGCGATGACGTGCACGTCGTATGGCGCGACGTTCTTTGGCCAGATGAGGCCCTTCTCGTCATTGTTCGACTCGGCGATGACGGCCATGATTCGCGTGACGCCGATGCCGTAGGAGCCCATCGTGACGGTGACGAGTTTGCCGTTCTCATCGAGCACCTTGAGGCCGAGGGCCTCTGCGTACTTGCGACCGAGCTGGAACACGTGCCCGATCTCCATACCGCGAGCGAGCTCGACAGGGCCGGAGCCGTCGGGAGCCTCATCCCCGGCAACGACCTCGGCGACCTCCACCGTGCCATCGGCGGCGAAGTCTCGGCCAGCCACGAGGTTGAAGACGTGACGCCCCTCCTCGTTGGCACCGGTGACCCAGCTCGTGCCCTCTGAGACGCGGGGGTCGAGGAGGTACGGGATCGTGGTGGTCGATGCCTCGCCGAGCACAGCTCCGGCGGCAGACCACGGCCCGATGTAGCCCTTCACAAGTCCCGGGTTCACGGCGAAGTCGGCCTCGGTTGCCGGTTCGACCTCCGAGGGGGCGAACGCCACCTCTGCGCGCTTGAGGTCGACGCCGCGGTCGCCGGGCAGCCCGACGACCACGAGCGAGCGGTTGCCCTCGAGGTCGGTCAGCGCGAGCACAACGTTCTTGAGGGTGTCGGACGCGGTGTAGCCACGTGCGGGGTCGATCGAGTTGGCCACAGCGACCAGCGTGTCGATGGTGGGGGTGTCGGGTGTCTCGTGCACGACGGCCGCAGGCAGCGCGTCGAACGCCACGGCAGCGGGAGCGGCGGTGGTGAATGCCTCCACGTTGGCGGCGTAGCCGCCCGCGGAGCGAACGAAGGTGTCCTCACCGACCGGGGTGGGGTGCAGGAACTCCTCGCTGCGCGATCCGCCCATCGCACCGGCATCGGCCTTGACGATGACGTAGTCGAGACCGAGGCGGGTGAAGATGCGCTCATAGGCGTCGCGGTGCTGCTGGTACGACACGTCGAGTCCGGCATCCGTGTGGTCGAAGCTGTAGCTGTCCTTCATCGAGAACTCACGACCGCGCAGCAGTCCCGCGCGGGGCCGCGCCTCATCCCGGTACTTGTCCTGGATCTGGTAGATCGAGAGGGGAAGGTCTTTGTAGCTCGAGTACAGGTCTTTCACGAGCAGCGTGAAGACCTCCTCGTGTGTCGGCGCGAGCAGGTAGTCGGCGCCCTTGCGGTCTTTCAAACGGAAGATGCCGTCGCCGTACTCCGTCCAGCGGTTGGTGACCTCGTAGGGCTCCCGGGGCAGGAGTGCGGGAAAGTGCACCTCCTGCGCGCCGAACGATCCCATCTCCTCGCGGATGATGTCCTCGATCTTGCGACGCACCTTGAGCCCCAACGGCAGCCACGCGAACACGCCGGGAGCCTGCCGGCGGATGTAGCCGGCCCGCACCAGGAGGCGGTGGCTGGCGACCTCGGCGTCAACCGGGTCTTCACGGAGCGTACGGACGAAGAGCTGCGAGAGGCGAGTTGGCACCCGCCTATGTTACTTGCGAGCTACGCCGTGACGACGACGGGGCTGCCCGTCGCGCTCGCTGGCATCTCTGCGGCGAGGCGGTTGGCCTCCTCGATGAGGGTCGCGACGATCTCTGCCTCTGGCACGGTCTTGATGACCTCGCCCTTGACGAAGATCTGGCCGCGGCCGTTGCCGCTAGCCACGCCGAGGTCGGCCTCACGCGCCTCGCCCGGTCCGTTGACCACGCAGCCCATAACGGCGACGCGCAGCGGAACGGTCATCTTCTCCAGGCCCGCGGTGACGTCGTTGGCGAGCTGGTAGACGTCGACCTGGGCGCGACCGCAGCTCGGGCAGGAGACGATCTCGAGCTTGCGCTCGCGCAGGCCGAGCGACTGCAGGATCTGCAGGCCGACCTTGACCTCCTGCGCCGGCGGCGCAGAGAGGGAGACACGGATGGTGTCGCCGATGCCCTCGGACAGCAGCACGCCGAAGGCGGTTGCGCTCTTGATCGTGCCCTGGAACTCCGGCCCTGCCTCGGTGACACCGAGGTGCAGCGGCCAGTCGCCGCGCTCGGCGAGCAGCCGGTAGGCCTTGATCATGGTCACGGGATCGTTGTGCTTGACCGAGATCTTGAAGTCGTGGAAGTCGTGCTCCTCGAAGAGGCTCGCCTCCCAGACGGCGCTCTCGACGAGAGCCTCTGGCGTTGCCTTGCCGTACTTCTGCAGCAGGCTCGGCTCGAGGGAGCCGGCGTTGACGCCGATGCGGATGCTGATGCCGGCATCCTTCGCCGCTTTCGCGATCGCGCCGACCTGGTCGTCGAACTTGCGGATGTTGCCGGGGTTCACGCGCACGGCGCCGACACCGGCGTCGATCGCCGCGAACACGTACTTCGGCTGGAAGTGGATGTCGGCGATCACGGGGATCTGGCTCTTCATCGCGATGATCTTGAGCGCGTCGGCGTCGTCTTGGTGGGGAACCGCGACGCGCACGATGTCGCAGCCCGTGGCCGTGAGCTCGGCGATCTGCTGCAGCGTTGCATTGATGTTCGTGGTCTGCGTCGTCGTCATCGACTGCACGCTGACCTGCGATTCACTGCCAACCCCGACCTTGCCAACGGCAATCTGGCGAGTCTTGCGGCGCGGGTGGAGGGTCTCGGGGGCTTTGGGCAGACCCAAATTGACGGCAGGCACGACAACAATTCTATCGGCCCCGGCTGGTGGCCGCGTGGGCCGTGTGCCTCCGGATTGGATTCGGCGGCGCAGCCAGAGAAAAACGCGGCTACAAGATCGAGATCGGCTTGACGATGTCTGCGTAGATCAGCAGCACGCTCATGAGGCCGAGCACGATCACGACGGCGAACGTGAGGGGAATCAGCTTCGCCACGTCGAACGGCCCGGGATCCGGCTTACCCCGCAGGGTCGCGATGCGCCGCCTGACCGCATCGAAGAGCGCGTTCGCAACGTGCCCGCCGTCGAGAGGCATGAGCGGGATGAGGTTGAAGACGAAGAGCGCGACGTTGAGCGAGGCGAGCACCTGGATGAGGGCAGAGGCGCGATCCGCGACGGGGACGCTGTCGAGGCTCGTGATCTCTCCCGCGATGCGCCCGACGCCGACGACGCTGATCGGGCCCTCCGGATCGCGCTCGTCTGGACCGAATGCCGCATTCCAGACATCGACGAGCCGCTGAGGAAGGTGAAGGATGATGTTGACAACCCGAACGATGTTGTCGCCGACCAGCGGCAGCACCGCCGTCACCGGCTGCTGCACCGTCTCGTAGGCGGAGCCGATGCCGAGGAATCCGACCTTCTGCACGATGGGCTCGCCGTCGGCATCCTTCTCGACCACGCCGTTCTCGTCGGCAACGTAGCGCTCGGTCAGCAGCGGCGTGGCGACGAGCGTCAGCGTTAAGCCGTCGCGCTCAACGACGATGTCGATATCGGTGCCCGCCGAGTCGCGGATGATCTCGGTCGCCTCATTCCACGAGTCGACCTCTGTGCCGTCGACGCTGAGGATGCGGTCGCCCGGCGCAAGTCCGGCCGCGGCTCCCGGTGCCTGCTCGTCATCGGGCGCGCACTCCGTCGCTGAACTGGTCGACGGGATGACGCACTCGCTCACCGAGCCGATGGTCGTGCTCGCCTGCGGGATTCCGAACCCGCACAGCACAACGGCATAGAGCAGGATGCCGATGAGCAGGTTCATGAACGGCCCGCCGAGCATGATGATGATGCGCTTCCAGGTGGCGAGGCTGTAGAAGACGCGGTTCTCGTCAGCGGCGACCGTGTCTGCGCTTGGTGTGCGGGCATCCTGCATGAGGGTCTCGAAGAAGCCGGTGCTCGCGGTGCGCGCACGGCCGCCCGGCTGCAACGGCGGGTACATTCCCGACATCGAGATGTAGCCGCCCATCGGGATGGCCTTGACGCCGTACTCCGTCTCGCCGAACTTTCGCGACCAGAGTGTCGGGCCGAAGCCGATCATGTACTGGCCGACGCGAACGCCGAACCGCTTGGCCGGCACGAGGTGCCCGATCTCGTGCAGCCCGATGGAGAGCGTGATGCCGACCACCATGATGAGGATGCCAAGGATGTACAGCAGCACGGTTTCCACGCGCTAACCATAGACCCGTTGATTCGAGAGGACGCTGAGTCGCGCGAATACCGGTCAGTGGATGCCGGGCGCGACCGCGTAAACTTCGGGCCAATGACTAGCAGCGACGCACACACACCCGGCATCGGCGATCTCGTGGCCGGCCGCTACCGCATCGAATCGGTCATCGGCACCGGAGGAATGGCGGTCGTCTACCGCGCCCTCGACGAGGAGCTCGGCAGAGCCGTCGCACTCAAGGTGTTCCGCGACAGCGTCGTTGACGCCGCGAGCGTTGCTCGTCAGGCAGAGGAGATCCGCCTGATCGCGAGCCTCGACCACCCCGCTCTCGTGACTCTCTACGACGCGGTACCCGGAGTGCCAGACGACCCGCACGCCACCGGGGTGCTCGTGATGCAGCTCGTCGAGGGCACGGACCTTCGTCACCTGATTGCCGCGGAGGGCCCGGTATCGCCGCAGAGGGTTGCCGCGATCGGAGCGGATGTCGCCGGGGCCCTGGCCTATGTGCACGGGCGTGGCGTCATCCACCGCGATATCTCACCGGCCAACCTGCTGCTGCCGGACCTTCAGGAGGATGGATCGCCCGCAGCCCGACTTGCCGACTTCGGCATCGCCCGGCTCATCGACTCTGCCGGGCTGACCCAGACCGGCACCGTGATCGGCACCGCGACCTACATGAGCCCGGAGCAGGCGGAGGGCAAGCCGCTCACCCCTGCGAGCGATATCTACTCGCTCGGACTCACGCTCCTGGAGGCGCTCTCTGGCGAGCGCGCCTTTGCGGGCACCGCCATCGAGTCAGCGATGGCGAGACTGAGCAGTGATCCGGTGATTCCCGGCTCGCTCGGAGCGGGTTGGGGATCCCTGCTCACCGCCATGACTGCCCGCTCCCCCGATGACCGCCCGACCGCGCTCGACGCGCTGGCATCGCTGCGAGAGCTCGCGCTCGTGAGCGATGCGGACGTGACCGCCGCGACGGCGCTGCTGCCCGCTGCCACCGCGGTGCTTCCCGCTGCCACGAAGCTCATGCCAGCGGCCGCGCTGGCATCGGCAGACGCGGCCACGGAGGTGCTGCGATCCAGCGCGCCAGCCGCGACGGAGGTGCTGCGGAAAGAGACAACGACCTCGACCCCACCGAAGGCCAAATCCTCGCCCGATCGCCGTCGCGTGATACTCATCCTCGTAGTCGTGGCCGTCATTGCCGCCCTGATCACCGTCTCCCTCATCGCCGCGAGCCTCTCTGGCCTCGGCGGACAGGTCGCGCCGCCAGAGACGCAGTCCTCCCCCAGCGTCGAGCCGGAGCCCGTCGTCGAGGAGCCCGTCGAACCGGTCTACCCGGCCGTCGAGGGCGAGCTCGGAGCCTCGCTCGCTGCCCTCCAGGAGCTCGTCGCCTACGGCCGCTTCGACGACACTCTCGCCGGAGCCCTGCAGCAGCAGGTGCTCGCTGTGTCGACGAGCGCGGCTGCCGGCGACTTCGAGTCGGCGCTGTCTCAGCTGGAGTCGCTCAAGGATGCCGTTGACGACGCTCGGGATGCCGGCACGATCGACGGGCCAGTCGCCGACGAGCTGCGCCGCGCCATCGACGAGGTCAAGAAAGACCTCGAGGAGGCGCAGGACGCCGCCGACGGTGGCCGCGACAAGCCGGGCAAGGGGCCGAAGGACGGCTAGGAGGCGGCGATCCGCTCGTCTGCGGTTCTGCGCCCCCATGCCTCGGCGTCGAGAACGACATCGAGGCTGAGCTCTGACGACTCCGAGTGGGCGTCCACCGTCGCTCTGACGACGTCGAGGATGCCAAGGTAGCCGATGCGGCCGGCATGGAACGCGAGCACCGCCTGCTCGTTGGCGGCATTGAACACGGCGGGGAATGTTCCGCCAGCGACGCCTACCTGCTTTGCGAGCGCAACGGCCGGGAACGCCTGCTCGTCGAGGGGGGCGAAGGTCCACTCGCTCGCCACGGTCCAGTCGAGCGGGGCACCAACGCCGGCGACGCGGTTAGGCCAGTCCAGGCCGAGCGAGATGGGCAGCTTCATGTTGGGAGGGCTCGCCTGCGCGATCGTCGAGCCGTCGATGAACTCGACCATGGAATGGACGATCGACTGCGGATGCACGGTCACGTCGATGCGGTCGTACGGAACGTCGAACAGAAGGTGCGCCTCGATCACCTCAAGGCCCTTGTTGACGAGAGTCGCGGAGTTCGTCGTGATGACGAGGCCCATGTCCCAGGTGGGGTGGGCCAGTGCCTGGGCTGGCGTGACATCGCGCAGCGACTCCCGGCTTCGACCGCGGAACGGGCCACCCGATGCCGTCAGCACGAGCCGTCGCACCTCGCTCGCCGACCCGCTGCGCAGGGCCTGCGCGATCGCAGAGTGCTCCGAGTCGACGGGAACGAGCTGACCGGGAGCCGCGCGGCCGGTGACAAGAGCGCCGCCGACGATGAGGCTCTCTTTGTTGGCGAGGGCGAGGGTCTTGCCCGACTCCAGTGCGGCGAGGGTGGGGGCGAGGCCGACAGAACCGGTGATGCCGTTGAGAACGACCTCTGCATCCACGTCTCTGGCGAGCTGCGCCGCCTCCGCGGCACCGACCGCGAGCGCGCTGACGCCGAACTCCGCTCCCTGCTGCTCAAGCACGACCCGGTTGGTGCCCGCGGCGAGCCCGACGAGCTCGAAGCGATCCGGGTTCTCTCTGATCACCTCGAGAGCCTGCACGCCGATCGACCCGGTCGAGCCGAGAACGATGACGCGACGGGCGGTCACGGTGGGCCTAGCCGGCGGCTGCTGGCGCGGTGGCGAGGATGTCGATGACGAAGACGATCGTGTCTGTCGCGGAGATCGATCCGTCGCTGCTGCCGCCGCTCGGGCCGTAGCCCAGCTCTGGCGGGATAACCACGAGCACCTGGGATCCGACCTTCTGGTCGACGAGGGCCTGGGCGAAGCCCGTGACGACACCGGTCGTGGCGAAGCTGCGGGCGCCGGAGCCCCAGCTCTGGTCGAAGACGGTCTTGGTGTTCCAGTTGATGCCCTGGTACTGCATCGTCACGGTGTCGCCGTCGCCGACGACGTCGCCATCGCCCTGCTTGAGCACGGCGAGCTTGAACTCGGCTGGCGGCGCTGCATCGGGGATCGTGATGGTGGGGGTGCCGTCCTCGGCGAGGTCGACGGTCGGCAGCGTGTCGTCCTCGACCTCGACGGGCTCGCCGTCGGCAACGCCGGATGCAACCGTGTCGACATCGATCACGAACAGCAGGCCCTCATTGGCACCGACGCCGAGGTCGGCGGAGCCGGTCTCGCCGAACGCCTCCGACCCGGGGATGACGCCGACGATGCGCGAGCCGGCCGTTGCACACTCGAGGGTCTTCGCGAGACCGACGAGCAGAAGGGACTCGCTTACCGTGAACTGCGGACGGGTCGCGGCGGTGTAGTCCGTGGCGTCGAGCTTGACGCCCGTGGTCGCGTTGTAGACGGCGAAGTCCACGAGAACGAGATCGTTGGTCGCTGCCGCCTTGCCGTCGCCCTCGATAGCCACGGTGCGCTGGGTCGACTCGACCGTCAGCGGCGCGTCGAAGGTGACCTCTGGCTCTGAGCCGAAGTCGCCCTTCACCGTGACGGCGTCCGAGACGGCGCCAGACGGGGTGCAGCCCTCCGGGGTCGGGCTTGGCGTTGGCGTCGAGCAGCCGGCAAGGGTGCCGACAAGGCCCGCCACGAGAACGAGGGCTACTGCAGTGCGCACGACGCACCCTTCTGTTGGGACTGTTTCCGGCATCCAGTCTGGCCTATTCCGGCTGTGGCTTTGCCACATAGACGCGACGGGGCCTATCTTGCCCGTCGACGACCGCGGAAGTGGCCGATGACGAGCCCGATGCCGATGAGCGTCCAGACAACCACGAGGGTTCCCACCGGCAGACCGAGCAGCGTCACCGGCCGGTAGTCGGTCACCGTCGGCAGCACGGAATCGTCGCTGATGGACTCGAAGAAGCCGATGTCGCTCGTGACCTGGTTCTTGGGATCCACGTAGGTGATGTCGAAAGCAGAGAGGTAGGCGCCGAGCTGCACGAGACGGGAGTCTGTCACCGGCCCGGCGTAGAGGTCCTCGATGTCGGCGTCGATATCGAGGGTCGGAGCGGCAGCTTGAGTGACGTCGTTGCGATGGTCGTCGAACACGAAGACGCGCACGTTCTGTTGAACAGTCTCCGACCGGGCGAGGCGCATCGGATAGACGAGGCGGTTGGTGTCGAAGGTGAGCCGGATGGGATCGATGTGCCCGTCGATCACGTCCTCACTCGTCAGCGAGATGAGGGTGAACGACCAGCCGTAGTCGGCGTAGGTCTTGATCGCGCTCGCCATCGCGTCGGAGACGACATAGCCATGGACGGTAAGCCACGCCTGCAGGCCGATGGGGTCGGATGCGGAGATGGTGGTTGTCGTGATGGGGTTCAGCGGAACCCGCTCGAGGGTGTCGGCCGCAGTCGGGAGCTCGTCGTCGACGAAGTAGTCGATGCCCCACCAGTCCTTCTCGACGAGCACTCTCGGTCGGATGACGCTCTCGATGACGTCGAAGGTTCGCAGGTCTCCAGCAGAGATCGCCGCCGGAGCAGGGGTCGGCACGATGAGTCCGGCCGACAGACTGTCGGAGTCGACGTCGAAGGTGAGCTCTATCGTCTCCTTCTCGCCGTCCCAGCTGACGATGGCGCGCTCACTCGAGGCCGTGACCGTGGTGTCGGGTGGACCGACAACACCACCGCACCCGCACGCATTGGCCGGCGCGACCGCGGAGGTAGCGAGGAGTGCGAGCGTGACGAAGCCAACCGCAAGAACTCGACGCATGACCCCAATCCTGCCAGAGGCAGAGCACAGAAGGGTTCGCGCCTAGCCGCGAACGACAACCTCCGGCTCGTGGGCGACGGCAAAATTCACCGAGGCTGCGATGAAGCACTTCTCACTCGCCTCGTGGTGGATGGCGAGGGCTACCGCAGGATCCCCCGCGCTGATCGTCACAACGGGTCGCAGGGTGGCCGAGGTGAAGTGGCCGCCACCGCCCGCTGTCTGCTCCATGGTGCCGGTCGCAGCATCCGTGTACTCCTCGACCACGATGCCGTGCAGGGTCGCCACGTGGAGGTAGCTCAGCATGTGGCACTGGCTGAGCGCGGCGAGCAGCAGCTCCTCCGGATTCCAGCGGTCAGGGTCTCCGTGGAAGACCCTGTCGCTGGAGCCCGCGATGTCGTGCTTGCCCTCTGCACTCACCACGTGGTCGCGACCGTAGGCGCGGTACGAGCTGGTTCCCGTGCCGCGATTGCCCGTCCAGCGCAGATTCATCGCGTAGTGATGCGCAAGGTTCATAGGATGAGTCCATCATGACTACCGTCGCCATCGCTGCCGAAAGACTCATCAGGACTGCCATTCCCGGTCCCCGCTCGCAGGAGCTGCAGGCCCGCCGCCTCGCCGTCGTCTCAACTGGCGTCTCCTCTGCGCTGCCCGTCTTCATCGACCGCGCTCACGGCGCGATCGTCGTCGACGTCGACGGCAACCAGTTCATCGACCTCGGCTCCGGCATCGGCGTGATGACCATCGGACACACCGACGAGGGCGTCGTCGCGGCGGCGCAAGGCCAGCTCGAGCTGCTGACGCACGCGATGTTCACCATCACGCCGTACGAGTCCTACGTTCGTGTCTGCGAACTGCTCGCAGAGCACACCCCTGGCGACTTCGCCAAGAAGTCGGTGCTGCTCAACTCCGGCGCAGAAGCCGTCGAGAACGCCGTCAAGATTGCCCGCAAGTTCACCGGTCGCAGCGGCGTCGGCGTGCTTGACCACGCCTACCACGGACGCACCAACCTCACCATGGCCATGACCTTCAAGTCGATGCCATACAAGCTGGGCTTCGGACCGTTCGCCCCCGACGTGCACCACGCGCCGAACTCCTACCCCTTCCACGACGGGCTCAGCGGCGCGGAGGCGGCAGCCCGCACGATCTCCTACCTGGAGAAGAAGGTCGGCGCCACCGATCTCGCGTGCGTCGTCGTCGAGCCGATCCAGGGCGAGGGCGGGTTCGTGGTTCCGGCTCCTGGCTATCTCGCTGCGCTGCAGGACTGGTGCACTGCCAACGGCATCGTCTTCATCGCCGACGAGATCCAGAGCGGCATGGCGCGCACCGGCCGCTACTACGCCAGCGAGCACATGGGGCTCACCCCGGATATCGTGCTGAGCGCCAAGGGAATCGCGGGAGGGCTTCCCATCGCCGCCGTCACCGGGCGGGCGGAGATCATGGATGCCTCCCACCCCGGCGGACTCGGCGGCACCTTCGCCGGCAATCCGGTCGCCGCCGCTGCTGCCGTCGCCGTCTTCGAGGCGATCGAGAGCCGCGGGCTCCTCGCGGAGGCGACGCGCATCGAGAGCGTGCTCAAGCCAGCTCTGCTCGACCTGCAGTCGCGCTACCCCGTGATCGGCGATGTGCGCGGCATCGGCGCGATGCTCGCCATCGAGTTCGTGCAGCCGGGCACGCATGAGCCCAACGCCGCAGCCGTCAGCGCGGTCACCGCCTTCGCGGCCCAGAACGGCGTGCTGCTGCTGTCGGCGGGAACCTACGGCAACGTCGTGCGTTTTCTCCCCTCGTTGGCGATCAGCGACGCGCTGCTCGCCGAGGCGGTCGGCGTGCTCGAGGAGGCGCTGAAGGCGCTCTAGGCGAAGAGGCTCTCGACAGCCTCACGGAATGCGACGGTATGGCGCTCGACGTCTGCGCTCGTGGTCACCGGGCACATGAGAGCCATGTTGTGGAACGGCGTCATGAGCACGCCGCGGTTGAGGGCGTGCAGGTGAAGGTACTGCTGCAGCTCGAAGTCGTCGGCGTCGGCCGCCTCGCCGCCGTCTCGGGGAGGCGTCGGGCGGAAGCTGTACTCGCTGCGCGCGCCGAGCTGGGTGACCTGCCACGGCACGCGGAACTCGTCGAGGGCGTCCTGCACCCCGACGGTCCACTCGCTCGCCCGCTCGATCATTCCGGGGAACACCTCTGCGGTGAGAACCTGGCCGAGAGTTGCCCGAATGCCGGCCATCGACACCGCGTTGCCGGCGAGGGTTCCACCCACTCCCCCGACGTCGATGTCCTCGAGGTCGAGGCTGTCGCGCACCCTCGCGGCCAGCGAGGCTGTCATGCCGAACGCTCCGGCCGGGATGCCGCCGCCGATCGCCTTGCCGACGACAACGGCATCTGGTTCGAGGCCATCGCGCCGGATCATGCCGCCGGGTCCGGCGCACAGCGTGTGGGTCTCGTCGATGACGAGGATGGTCGACGTCTCTGTGCACAACTCGCGCAGTGCCTCGTGCCAGCCGGGCTCCGGCAGCACGATGCCGATGTTGGTCATCGCTGGCTCGATGAGCACCGCGGCGACCTCGAGAGTGCGAAGGGCTCGCTCGAGGGCAGGGATGTCGTTGAACGGCACGACGACGGTCGTCTGGTCGAGCGGCACGGGTGCGCCGATGTTGCCGCGGCGAGAGACCACCTCGCCGTCGTCGTCGAGCACCGCGTAGGCCTCGTCAACGGTGCCGTGGTAGCAGTGGTCTATGACCAGCACTTTCGGTCTTCCCGTGACCTGGCGCGCATACCGGATGAGGCTGCGGTTCGCGTCGGTCGCCGAGAGGGTGAACTGCCAGCTCTGCACTCCGAACCGCTCCTCGAGCAGGGCGGCCGCCTCTGCCGCATCCCTCGTCGGCAGCATGAAGGTCGAGCCCTTCGCGAGCTGCTCGCTGATCGCCCGTACAGATGCCTCCGGTGCGTGACCGCACATGGCCCCGGTGTCGCCGAGGCAGAGGTCGACGTAGTCGATGCCGTCGACGTCGGTGAAGTGGGCACCGCCCGCCGCCTCGACGTAGACCGGCCAGCTGCCTGGCCACTTCGCCATCCAGAGCATCGGCACCCCGTCGGGCATGTGCGGAACGGCGTTCCTCCAGAGGTCGCCAGAGCGCGGGTGCAGCCGCTCGAACAGCTCGACCTCGTCGTTCCACAGGCGCGCGAGCCTGGTGCGATCCACGAACACCATTAGCCCGTGGCCGCTAGTCGCTTGCGCCGCGCCGCCGAGGTCAGCTGAACGGTGACGACCGCGATGATCGCGATGAAGAAGACGGCGGATGCCACGACATTCGCCTCCGCCGGCAAGCCGCGAGCCGCGGCCGTGTAGAGGAACTTCGGGAACGTGACGAACGGCCCGGAGTTGAAGTTCGTGATGATGAAGTCGTCGAAACTCAGGGCGAAGCTCAGCAGCGCCGCCGCGATGATGCCCGGCAGCAGGAGGGGGAAGGTGATGCGCAGGAACACCTGCGCCGGTGAGGCGTAGAGGTCACGACCAGCCTCCTCCATCGCCGGATCGAGGCTCGCCACCCGCGCCCGCACCGTCACGACGACGAAGCTGATGCAGAACATCGTGTGAGCGAGGATGACCGTCAGCCCGCTCTTGGGAACGCCGGCCGTCAGGAACTCGGCGGCGAGTCCAGCACCGAGCACGACCTCCGGGGTCGCCATCGGAAGGAAGAGCAGCAGGGTCGTCGCCGCCCGGAACCGGAACCGGTACCGCGCAAGGGCGATCGCGATCATGGTGCCGAGAGTCGTGGCGAGCAGGGTCGCCACGACGCCGACGAGGATGCTGTTGGCGAACGCCTGGCACACCCCCTGGGCATCGCAGAGGTTCGCCCACTTGTCGAGGGTGAAGCCGCGCCACTCGATATTGGAGCGGCGCGAGTCGTTGAACGAGAACGCGATCGTATAGACGATCGGAATCAGCATGAACACGAACGCGAGAACCGCGTAGATCCAGATGGTGTACTTCGAGAAGAAGCGGGACAGCGCATTCATCAGACGAGGTCCTCCGTTCCGCTGCGCCGCACGTAGGCCGCCACCAGCACGAGGATCGCCGCCATCAGGATGATCGACAGTGAGGCCGCCGCCGGATAGTTCTGCTGGGTGAGGAAGTTGCTCTCGATCGCATTGCCGATCATCGCGGTGTCGGGCGAGCCGAGGAACGAGTTGCTCGCATTCACGTAGTCACCCGCGGCAGGAATGAAGGTCAGGAGGGTTCCGGAGATCACACCGGGAGCAGACAGCGGGAGGGTGATGCTGAAGAACGTGCGCGCGGGACTCGCATAGAGATCGCCGCCCGCCTCGACATAGCGAAGGTCGAGCTTCTCGAGCGACGTGTAGATGGGCAGGGTCATGAACGGGATGAAGTTGTAGGCGAGCCCGAATATCACCGCGCCGGCCGTGCCGGTGACGTGCGCGTCGGCAGGCAGCACGGAGAGGTTCTTCAGCGTGCCGAGCACGATGCCCTCGTCAGAGAGGATCTGCTTCCAGGCCAGGGTGCGCAGCAGGAAGCTGATGAAGAACGGGGCGATCACCAACGTGAGCCCGAGCGCCTGCAGTAGCGGGAAGCGCCGCAGGGTCACCCCGAGGAAGTAGGCAAGCGGATAGCTGAACAGCAGCGCGAGGATCGTGGCGACGACGGCGAACCCGAACGAGCGGACAATGTGCTCCCCGTACTGCCCGACGACCGTGCCGTAGTTCGCGAACGCGAGGTCGAACTGGTACTCGCCGATGTCTCCGCCCGCGACCTTCGACTGGAGCGAGGTCATGACGAGCGAGACCAGCGGAACGAGGAAGAACAGCGCGAGATAGGCAAGACCCGGAAGCAGCAGGATGAGGGCGATCTTGCTTCGCCGACGCGGACCGGCCTCCGTCGGCGGTGCCGCTGTCGTTGTGAATGCCCCGAAAGCCATGCTCTAGGCCTCTTCCAGCTCCGCCTCGAGCTTCTCGCGTCTCTGGATCGCGAGGGAGCGCGTGGAGGTATCCGGCTCGAAGCGCGGCGTGTCCTCTGGGTCGTCGGCGAGCCCGAATCCGTGATCGACGGTCCAGGCGAGCCAGACCTCGGCCCCGACGTTGACGACCGGGCCGAAGACCATGTTCTGGGCGAAGACGACGATCGTGCCGAGTCCCTTGACCGCGACCTGGTACTGCGTGCTGACACCGCTGAACGACACGTCTGTCACGCGGCCGGGGCCGATGACGTTGGTGCCGCTGGCGGGCTTGGGCGCCGAGGTGTGCAGGATGAGCTTCTCTGGCCGCACCCCGATCGTCACCGCTCCGGCATGGCGCTGGGCTCGCTCGCGGGGCACCTCGATCTTGAGGTCGCCGACCGCGACGACGATCGAGCTGGCGCTCGACGATGTGACGGATCCCGTGAAGAGGTTGGACTGGCCAAGGAAGTTCGCGACGAACGCCGTCTTCGGCAGCTCGTACAGCTCTTCAGGCGCTCCCATCTGCTCGATCTCGCCCTTGTTCATGACCGCGACGGTGTCGGCCATGGTCATGGCCTCCTCCTGGTCGTGCGTCACGTGGAGGAAGGTCAGGCCGACATCCGACTGGATCTCCTTCAGCTCCAGCTGCATCTGCCGCCGCAGCTTGAGGTCGAGGGCGCCGAGCGGCTCATCGAGCAGCAGCAGTGCCGGCCGGTTCACCACGGCACGGGCGAGGGCAACGCGCTGCTGCTGGCCGCCGGAGAGCTGGGCGGGCTTGCGCTGGGCGACGTGGTCGAGCTCGACGAGGCGAAGCGCCTCGTGCGCGCGCGGGATCGCGTCGGAGATACGACGCCGCTTGAGCCCGAAGGCGACGTTCTCCAGCACCGTCATGTGCGGAAAGAGCGCGTAGCTCTGGAAGACGGTGTTGACCGGCCGCTGGTATGGCTTGGTCTGCGTCACGTCTTTACCGCCGATGAGGATGCGGCCAGCGGTCGGGTCCTCGAGCCCGGCCACAAGGCGAAGGGTCGTCGTCTTGCCGCACCCCGACGGACCGAGCAGGGCGAAGAACGAGCCAGCGGGGATGGTGAGGTTGAGATCCTCGATCGCCGTGAACCCGGGGAACCGCTTCGTGATCCCCACCAGCTCGAGGTCGGCGCCCGCCTCGGCGAACCCGGATCCACCCTCAGCCATGGTCAGACTCCAAGGAGGACGCTCTGGAACTGGTCCCCGAAGCTCTGCTCCTCTTCTGGGGTGAGTCCGCGGAAGATCTTGACCTTCGAGAGGGTCTCCTCGTTGGGGAAGATGAGCTGGTTGTCGGCGAGCTCAGGATCGATCTTCTCCGCCTCGGCCTTCGCTCCCTCGACCGGGGTGATGTAGTTGACCCAGGCCGCGACCTCTGCTGCGACCGCCGGGTCGTAGTAGTAGTCGATGAGCTTCTGCACGTTCTTGAGCTTCGTTGAGCCGTTGGGAACGACGAAGTTGTCGTTCCACAGCGTTCCGCCGGTCTCTGGAATGATGAACTCCCACTTGTCGCCAGACTCGGCGTTGAGCGTCGTGACGTCGCCCGACCAGACGATGGCCGCGAGGGTGTCCTCGTTGGTGAGGTCGTCGATGTACGAGTTGCCCTTGATGTTGCGGATCTGGCCGCTCTCGACCTTCTCGCGGAAGACGTCGTTTGCCTTCGCGAAGTCCTCTGCGGAGAAGTCGCTGGAGATGTCGACGCCCTGCTCGAGCATGATGAGGCCGATCGTGTCGCGCATCTCGGAGAGCACTCCGACGCGACCCTTCAGCTCTGGGGCCCAGAGGTCGCTGACATTCTTGAGGCCGCCCGGCAGCTTCTCCTTGTTCCAGCAGATGCCGGCGAACCCGCCCTGCCACGGGAGGGACTTGGTGCGACCCGGATCCCAGTCGGGGTTCGACAGGCTCGGCAGCAGGTTCTCGGTGTTCGGCATCTTTGAGCGGCCGAGATCCTGCACGTACTCCTGGCGGATGAGGCGCGCAACCATCCAGTCGGTGAGGCAGACCGTGTCGGCGCCGATGTCCTGGCCGAGGGCCAGCTGGTCTTTGACCTTGGCGTAGTAGGTGTTGTTGTCGTCGACATCGACCTGGTAGCTGACGCGGATGCCGCTCTCGTCTTCGAAGCGGTCGAGCGTCGGGTAGTCGCCGTTGTCATCCTCGTCGATATAGAGCGCCCAGTTCGCCCAGGTCAGGCTCTCGCCGGACGGCGCACATGCCGTAAGGCTCACGGCAGACGCAGCGCCGATGGTGCCAGCGGTGCCGAGGAGCATGGCGCGGCGCGACATCTGCGCCTTTCGCGCTGCGGCAACGAGGCTGCGGATCATCGGGTCTTCAGGAAGGGCTCTTGGCATCTCGTTCCACTCCTCGGGGGTCGGTTGCCGCGTAGTTCGATCTACGCCGCTCGCGTGATTTGATACTGGCACAGCGACGCGCCAATGGGCACTCCGAAGGGGCAAATCCGCCACGCTGTAACAAGAATTTCACGAAATCAGCACTATTCGCGGCAAATTGCTGCGGATTCCATCGCCGCTCCGGACTACGCTTGTGCGCATGAAGGTCAGCGCATGAAGGTCGCGGTCGCAAAAGAGATCAAGAACAACGAGTTCCGGGTTGCCATAACCCCGGCCGGTGTGCACGACCTGGTGGCCAACGGCCACGAGGTCACCGTCGAGACGGGCGCCGGCCTCGGGTCCTCGATACCCGACGAGGCCTACGCGGCGGCTGGAGCATCCATCGCTCCCGATGCAGAGAGCACGTGGGGCGGCGCAGAGCTGCTGCTCAAGGTCAAGGAGCCGATCGCCGCCGAGTACGGCCATCTGCGCGACGACCTCGTGCTGTTCACCTACCTCCACCTCGCGGCAGACCGTCCGCTGACCGACGCCCTCACAGCGTCTGGCATCACGGCAATCGCCTACGAGACCGTTCAGCTCCCGACCCGCGCGCTGCCCCTGCTCGCGCCCATGAGCGAGGTGGCGGGCAGGCTCGCCCCGATCGTCGGGGCCAATGCGATGCTGAAGCCCAACGGCGGACCGGGGATGCTGGTGCCCGGCGTTCCCGGAACCCACCCTGCGACGGTGGTCGTGCTCGGCGGCGGCGTCGCTGGAACCAACGCGATCTCCGTTGCCGTCGGACTCGGCGCGGAGGTGACCGTGCTCGACACCAACCTGCAGAGGCTTCGCGAGCTCGACGCCCTCTACGCCGGTCGCATCAAGACGATCGCGTCGAACACCTTCGAGATCGACCGTGCCTGCGTCTCCGCCGACATGGTCATCGGCTCGGTGCTCGTGCCGGGGGCCAAGGCGCCCAAGCTCGTGAGCAACGAGCTGGTCTCGCGCATGAAGCCGGGCAGTGTGCTCGTCGATATCGCGGTCGACCAGGGTGGATGCTTCGCCGACACCCACGCGACGACGCACGCCGACCCCACCTACATGGTGCACAACTCGCTCTTCTACTGCGTCGCGAACATGCCGGGCGCTGTGCCGAACACCTCGACCTATGCGCTGACGAACGCGACGATGCCCTACGTGCGGGCCATCGCCGGCCTCGGCTGGAAGGCCGCCCTTCGCGCCGACGCGGCTCTCGCCCTCGGGCTCAACACGCACGCCGGGTCGATCACCTACGAGCCGGTCGCCGCCGCCCACGGGCTCGCGCACGTGTCACTGGAGTCTGCGCTCGCCTAGCTGACCACGAAGAACTGCTCCCCGATGCTGACCCGGGTGCCGCGCACGACGCGATAGCGCTTTCCGGCGTCGCAGCGAGAGGGAGCCGCATCCGGCTCGCGAACGATGGTGCCGTTGCCGGACCAGCGGTCGGAGATCCAGAAGACGCCACCGGTCTGCCCGAACTCCAGGTGCGTCTTCGAGACCGACTTGCCCGGATCGATGATCGTCACGAGCTGGTCGAAGTACTCCCCCGGCTGGGCGACGGGGTTGCGGCCGATGAGCCCGGTGCCAAAGACCGTCACGCTCTCTCCCGTGCTGAACTGCAGCACGAAGCGCGCGCCGGAGGTTCCGCGCTGAACGATGCGCGTTGCCTCGGTGTCGTCCTCCGGCTCTGGCTCTAGTTCAGGCTCCGGCTCGGGCTGCGCCTCCGGCTCTGGCTCCGGCTCTGGCTCTGGCTCTGGCTCCAGTTCCGGCTCCGGCTCCAGCTCCGGCTCCGGCTCCAGCGGCATGGCCGGCACGAGGTCGATGACCTCCGGCTCGGCAGTGACGAGCGTCACCGGCTCGGAGAGCGGCGCCGGGGTTGCGACGGGACCAGAGCTGGGAAGAGGCTCGGGCTCGGGCGCGGGAGTCGGGACCGGCTCCGGCACTGTCGCCGACTCCGCCACCGGCGCTGCTGCTGGTCGTCGCGCTGGCTGGCTCGACTGCGCGAGCGAACGGCCGCACTCGCCGCAGAACAGGGCGGTGGCTGGCAGCTCTGTGCCGCAATGACTGCAGATCATCGGCGCTGCCCTCGCGATCGCGACTGGCGCGCAGCCTGGCGGGCGACAAGGCCCCGAACACTGTCGCCGCCGAGAGAGCGCAGCGAGACACGCGCACGGATGCGGGCCCAGCGGCTGAGTCCCTCATCCAGTGACGCCGTCAGCTCGTCGACCGACCGCCACAGCTTCGCTGCCTCATCGGCGCTCGGCCGCGTCGGCGCGAAGGTTGCGCGATCCGCCACCGTGGCAACCAGCAGCGAGGCGCTGCGCATCTCGTCGTCGCGCCCCACGGCGGCGGCGAGCTCTGTGCGGGTCGCCGCTGCGGGCGGGGTGAACCCGTGGTCGACCACGGCATCCTCGAACTCCCGCCAGCCACCCGTGATTCGTGCGAGCGGGCTTGCCGCTTTGCGCCGAAGGGCGCGGCGACGCAGCTTCGCGCCGATGATCACGAGGAACGGCGACACGAGCACCCCGAGAATGAGGATGGTCCAGCCGAGCACCTTCGCGACAGCGAGCAGCACGAGCAGCCACGGCTCTGTGACGTCCTGGTCGTTGTCGACTGCCTCCGTCGGCGACTGGTTGTCGAGGATCTCCTGCTCCTCGATCGGCGGCTGGACGACCGATTGGGGTCGTGAGACCGTCGCGGGGTCTTCCGGCTCCTCCTCGGGAATCTCGCGCTCCTCCGGCGTCGGATCGAGTGCTACCCAGCCGAGCTCCGCCGTGTCGATCTCGATCCACGCCGAGACCATGCTGCCGGTCACATCCACGGCACCATCGCCGCTCTGCTCCGGAGTGAATCCGAAGACAACGCGAGCCGGGAATCCGATCTGCCGCGCCATGAGGGCAGCAGCCACCGCGTACTGCTCTCCGTCGCCGATCATCTGCTGGGCGGTGACCAGCTCTGTGATGCGGTCGGACGAGTGTCCTGACCGGCTTGGCGGCGCATCCTCGCCGATGCCGTGGCTGATGTAGCCGTCGTCGGCCAGGCCCTCGAGCACGGCGGCGAGCCGCTCGCCCTGCCCGTCGAGGCCGCTGGTGTATCGCTCGATTCGGCTCGTGAGCTCGGCTGGGATCGTCGGCTCCGGCACCGTTGCAGCACCGGCGCTCAGCGACGAGAGCTGACCTGCAGTGACCTCCGCGGGCAGCACAGCGGTGAGTGTGTACTCGTCACCGGTCTCGAGCCCTCCGATGACTGCTGCGGTACCCGAGGTGTCGTTGTAGTAGAACGCGTCTCGAAGCGCCGAGGCGCGACGGCCGTCGAAGTCGATGGATTCGAACTTGCCAACCGTCGGAAGCCAGACGCCGTCGTAGTCGCCGACCCTGAGGTCGACGGAGACGGGAGTTCCCGCGACACCCGACTGGTCGAAGCGCTGTGGCACCCGCGTGAAGGATCCAGACTCGCTCGACACGTCGGCGCTGCCGACCGCGTAGACGATGCCGTCGTAGCTGTCGAGGGTGGCGATGCGCAGCCGTGCTCCAGCGGGAAGGCCGTCGACGGTGAAGATGACAGCGTCATCCATTCCGTCTCTGAGGTACTGCCGGAAGCCGACGAGCGGCGAGGGGTAGTCGCGCGGGTCGAACGGCTGTTCCACCGACGTTCGCAGCACGGTGCGCTCCTGCTGAGGAGGGAGCCCGAGAGAGGCGCCGATCGCCAGTGCTCCCGCGACGAGGAGCACGATGAGGGCGCTGGCAATCGTGCGGAACCCCACGAGCCGCTGTCGCGCCGCGCTGTCGTGCATCCTGATAGCGGCCCGGCGCCGGTGCCATCGGCGCCAGATCAGCCACAGCAGCGTCACGGCAAGGAGGGCGAGGGCGAGCTGCATCGGCCACGCCGCCTCGCGGGAGCCGAACGCGATGCCGACGATGAAGAGCACCATAGGGCCGGCCGCGGCGATGTCTCCCCTGCGCGCACGCAGAGCGATCGTCAGGCTGATCACAACGGTAAGCAGCACTGCCACGAACGCTGGCACCAGGAGCCCCTGGTATGTGCCGACCGGAAGAGTGATCGTGAGCATCTGCTTCCAGCCGAGCGCAACGCTCGCGAACAGCGACCGGAGTCCCTCGAGCGTCGGCACGACACGGTAGAGCGCCTCTGCCGGAACGGCCAGCGCGACGCCGAGTGCGGCGAACGCGACCAGCGTGAGCGGCACGACGACGGCCGACGGCCAGCGCCAGACGGCTCCAGCCACGGCGATAGCCGACCCGACCACGATGGTGACGGCGACCATGACGATGAAGTGGACATCCTCGTAGATCGGCCACCATGCGGCAGCGGCGACGACAACGGCGATGGCGAGCAGCAGGGTGTTTGCCGCGATGAACCCCGCAGACGGACGCGGCTTCACGAGGTCGCCCGCAGCAGAGACCGGTTGAGCTCGTCGAGGTAGCCGATGGTGAGCACACTCAGTCCTGCGACCTGACGGAACCCGGGGATCGACTCCGGGTCGCAGACGACCGCGACGACCTCGACCCCGACGGGGAACTGGATGGATGCCGCGCGCAGCTCCGCGGGCGTCGTCAGCGACCCGCAGATGATGAATGCAACCGACACGCCAGGAACCCTGCCGCCCGCGACCCGCGCGACGTCGACGAGCGGGAGCGCTGTCTCTGAGTGCTCGACGAGGGCGAGGTCGTCGAGCAGGCGGTTGCGGCTGAGAGTCGCGAGGGCCTTGACCGCGAACACCTTGCGCTTGGCAAACTCCGGGGTGCGCTCGCTCACGATCACCGAGACATCGCGGGTGTCGCGAATGGCCCGGGCTCCGAGCGATCCGGCCACGCTCACCGCGAGCTCGAACTCCTCGTCGCTGGCGTAGTCGACGGAGGCGAGGCTGAGGGCGATAACGAGGTGGCTGCGCTTGGTCTGCTCGAACTGCCGCACCATGTAGGTGCCGGTCTTGGCCGTCGACTTCCAGTGGATGTTGCGGCGCTCGTCACCGGCGACGTACTCGCGGAGTGCGTGGAAGGAGATGTCGCTCGACGTGAGGTCGCGCGTCGCGCTGCCCCCGAGGTCGCGCACGAAGCCGGTGCTCATGCTCGGGATCCCGATGGTGCGCGGGTGCACGAACAGCTCGCTCGCCGCCGTCCAGATGTGCTCGCGACGCACAAGCCCGATGGGGTCGGCGCGCACGGTGCGCACCGGGCCGACTGCAAGAACCCCACGACGACTCGCCGGCACGGTGAAGTCCTGTGTCTGCTCTCCGTGTGGCGGAATGCCAGAGACGACGACCTCGGCGAGTGCGGCGCCGACGGGAACCTCGAGCGTGAACGCCGAGGTGCGAAAGCGCCCGGGGTTGGCAACGACGAGCTCGCCGATCACGGGCTGGCCCACCACCGTGCGGCTGTGCGGAAGGCGGAGCCTGACGCTGAGCGACGGCGAGCCGATCAGGTACAGCACCGCGATCAGCAGCAGCACCGCACACGCCCACGCGGCGACGACGAGCTCGAGCCAGCCGAGACGGTAGCCGAGGATGAAGCCGAACGGCACGAACACGATCATGATCCAGCCGAGCGGGGTCACGACATCCCCGGCCCTCGCAGCGAAGCGGGAGCCGACGTCTCGAACGAGCCGTCCGGTGCGCACCGCAGCGACGACGAGGTCGGCGAGGAAGCCGGTGCGGCTTCCGACGATCCGCGTGCGCGCGTTGGTGAGCCCGTCAGTCCCGGTCGGAAACTGGGTGTCGGTTCGAAGGGTCACACGGCTTGCCGATCACTCGGCGGCGGCGTCTCGATGATGATCTGCCCGATGACGCTCGTCGAGCTGACGCCGTCGAACTCAGCCTCCGGGTCGAGCACGAGTCGGTGGGCGAGCACGGGCTCGGCGAGTGTCTTGATGTCGTCGGGAATGACGTAGTGCCGTCCATTGGCCGCGGCGAGGGTCTTCGCGGTGCGCACGAGAGCGAGCGCGCCGCGAACGCTCGCGCCAAGTCGCACCTCGGTGGCCGAGCGGGTGGCGTCGATGAGCCTGCTGACGTAGTCGTTGATCGATGGGTCGACGTGCACGGTGCGGGCGATCTCGGACATCTCGGTGATCACCTCGGAGGTCACAACCGCCGGAACGGTCGTGTCGTGGGCCTTGGTTCCGGCGCCCTCGAGGATGCGGAGGGTCGACGAGTGGTCTGGGTACCCGATCGACGTCTTCATGAGGAAGCGGTCGAGCTGTGCCTCGGGGAGCCGGTAGGTGCCGGCCTGCTCGATGGGGTTCTGCGTTGCGATGACCATGAACGGCGACCCGACAGCGTGGGTGACACCGTCAACGGTCACGCGGCCCTCTTCCATCACCTCGAGCAACGCGGACTGGGTCTTCGGACTGGCACGGTTGATCTCGTCGGCGAGCACGATCGACGAGAAGATGGGGCCCTTGTGAAACTCGAAGACCGCGTGGCCCTGGTCGTAGATGCTGACACCCGTGATGTCTCCGGGCAGCAGGTCTGGTGTGAACTGGATGCGGTTGTTGGTGCCCTTGACGCTCTGCGCCATGGCGCGGGCGAGCGAGGTCTTGCCCGTTCCGGGGAAGTCCTCCAGCAGCAGGTGCCCCTCGCTCAGCAGCGCGGTGAAGGCGAGCCGGATGACGAAGTTCTTGCCGAGCAGCACAGTCTCCACGTTCGCGGTGAGGCGCGTGAAGATGTCGGAGAACCAGGCAGCCTGTTCGGGTGTCATGGTCATAGCTGTGCCTCTCGGGTACGGGGTATCAACATCAGGTCGTGCACGTGAACTCGCCGTAGCCGGGGTCGACGTATCCATTGACAGTAGCCGTCACCCGCATCGAAATGGCGCTGGACGGAACCGGGTCGTCTGGCGAGCCGTAGCTTCCGTAAAGCACCCAGGGGAACTCGAGGTAGCTGACGGTGTAGACGGTGGTGACGGCACCGCTGTTCGTCGGCTGGGTGATGACAGGGGCAGTTCCGGTGGTCGCGTCGCAGGTCGCAATCGTGACGCGCGTGTTGACGGGTGTCAGCGTGGTCGGCCCTGACGCCGATCCGCAGTAGGCATCGGAGTCGTTGCGGCACGCGCGGAAGACGACATCGATCGACTGGCCGTATGCAGCGCCGGGCGAACCGAGGGTTGTCAGCCAGTTGTCTGCCGGAACATCGCGCCATGTGCCGTCGGTGCTGAGCTGGTACTGGTACTTGAAGACGGTTCCGCTTGCCGACAGGGCACCGGCGAGGATGTCGAACTGGCCGGTTCCGCGATCGCTCACTGACGCGGATCCGCTCGCAGCACCCGGAGCCTCGAGGCTGACCGTCGCGCCGGTCGCCGCCACGGTGCAGTAGCTGCCGTTGTCTGCAAGCACGAAGTAGGTGTATGTCTCGCCGTCGACGGCTGTCGGGTCGGTGTACGGGGACGCCACGCTCGACGCGAGCACCGTGCCGGTCGTGCAGTCGGCCGGGCTCACCGCGCCATCCGCGCGGGCGACGGAGTACACAACCGGGCCGCCGCAGTTGGAGGCGCTCGGCCCCCAGGTCACGGTGATGTCGCCATTCGTGGCGCTCGTCGCCTGGGGTGCCGGATTCGGCGGAGGCGGCGGGCCGACGGTGTGGGCCGTCGTCGAGGAGCGGTTCCAATCGGCCGCCGAGGTGACCTGTGCCGCGTTGGTCGCGTAGACCTCGACGGTGTAGACCACGTCGTTGGGGAGTCCGCCGATCGTCGTCGATGTTGTCGACGGTCCGACCTGGGCCGCGATCGAGCCGTTCAGCAGAACGGTGTAGCCCGAGACCTGCGTGCCGGGGTTCGGGTCTGGCACCGAGGACCACGAGACGTCGATCGAGCCGCCCGATGGCGCCGATGCAGGAGCCGTCGGTGTCGCGGACACCGACGCAGGAGCCGACGGCAGATAGTCGATCGAGTACGCGTCACTGAGCGGGCTTGGCGCAGAGTCGCCGATACCGTTCGTCGCCACGACCTGGAACGTGTACAGCTGCCCGACCGTCAAGCCCGGCAACGAGCAGACAAGAGTCGTTCCGCAGTCGTGGCTGTAGCTTCCGTTGCTCGAGCTCACGATTCGGTAGTTGGTGATCGGCGAGTTGTTGGGCAGCGGAGGGGTGATCCTCAGCCGCAGCTCGCCGTTGACGAACGTGTTCGCCTGGCGCGTGAGCTTGGCTGGCACATCGGGAACGTCCTGGATCGAGATATGGACGTAGCCCCAGGCATAGCGGTCCGGGTCTCCGGTGGCATCGGCCACCTGGTACTGAAGGTTGATATCGACGGGCGCGGCATCGGCGGCCACGGTCACGGTGATCCTGCTCTGGTTCTCTGTCACGCCGACCGAGACACCAGCGGGAAGGCTCGCGCTGTCAGCGCCGGTGACCTGGACGACCCGGAGCGGCTGGCCCGGGAAGGGGTTCGTCGCCCCGTCGTTGTCGAGCACGTCGATGACCGTCGTCTCGCCTCGTCGCGTTGTGGCGTTGTCGGCGGCCGGGCGCGCGATGGGGCGGGTCGACGGCACGACACTGAGTTCGATCCGACCGGATCTGCCCTCGTTGACCGCGTCACGAACGCCGAGCGTCATCGCGGTCGACGTTCCCTTGACGGCGTCGTCGTCGGCCGTGATGGTGAGCGACTGGCCGTCGAGCTCGTAGGTGAATCCGACGGGGTCGGAGTCGATCACGCTGAACACGAGCTCGTCGAGGTCGTCTTCGTAGCGGTAGTCGGTGAGTCTGACGAGATCGAGCGTCTTCGACTGGCCCGGCTCGAAGTCGATGACCGCACCGGTGAACGAGGGGGGCTGGTTGGTGCGCGGCTGCACAGTGATCGGCAGCACAAGAGTCGCCTTGCGGCCATCGGGGTCGGATGCGGAGGTGCCGTCGGTGACCTCGAACGAGATCGAGGCTGGTCCGAAGTAGAGCTCTGCCGACGTGTAGGTCAGCGTGTCGCGGTCGACGACGAGCGACGTGCCATCGGAGTGGGTTGCCGCGACCGTGCTCGAGTCGGTGAGTCGCACCTGCTTGCCACCGACGGCGAGCACGTAGTCGTTGAGGTCGATCTCGAGCGTGTCCTCGCTGTTGACGACGAGCGGCTTCGCCCGCCTGTCGATCTGCGGGAGAGCATCGTTGTAGCCGGGCACCCAGATGAAGGCGTAGGAGCGAAGGGTCGAGTCCTCCGGATGCGACACGGCGAACGGGATGATCTGGCGCTCATCGCCAACAGTGACCCTGATCGACTTGTCGGGCAGCACCGTCGTTCCGGGATACCCCTGCAGCACTGAGACACCGAGATCGGTCACCGCACCGTCGGCGAAGAACACCCTGGAGAGCACGTCGACGTCGACGGTGTCGTTGTCGAGGATGTCGGAGAGGGTCAGCACGGTGTCCGACGCGATCGGATACGCGAGCGGCGCATTGTTGGAGACGATGACGGTGATGAAGTTGGAGCTCGTCCCCCCGCGCTCGTTCGCGATCGTGTACCGGAATCCGTACCGGCCGACCTCCGCTGGCGGTGTGATCCTCACGATGTCGCCGTCGACGATCTCGGCCCGCGAGTCCTCGTCGTTGGACAGCACCTCCGTCACGCTCAGCGGACTGCCATCCGGGTCGGAGTCGTTGGCGAGCACCTGCACGGAGACCGTTGCCCCAGGACGCGATCGCACCTCGTCCTCGATCGCCACAGGGTTGCGTGCGCCGTCGAGCCGCGGCGAGATGCCGACCCGCACGATGCCGGTCGCCCTCGCCCCGAGCGCGTCGATGAGCGTGTAGGTGAAGGTGTCGGTGCCGGCAGAGTACTGCCCTGCCTCGTACATGAGGTAGTTCGACCCGACCTCGGTGACCGAGCCCTTCTCTGGGCTCGTCTCCTGGCCGAGAAGCTGAACGGAGTCGCCATCCGGGTCGATGCCGTTCAGCGGAACGTCGATTCTCACCTTCTCGCCAGACAGCACCCGCGCGGTGATGCGGTTCGGCGCCGGTGCGTGGTTGGTATCGAGGCTGGGCTCGCGCACCTGAATGGACACCTGAGCCTGTGCCGTCTGCCCGAAGGGTCCCGCGATCTGGTACACCGCCGTGAAGTTGCCGGCCTTGTCTGGCGCGAGATAGCGCAGCGTGTTGGCGGAGGCGAACAGGAGCCCGGCATCCTCACCGACGTTCTCGACCAGTTCCGGATCGAGGGTGATCGACTCCCCGTCGGGGTGCTCGTCGTTCTGCATCACGTCGATCGTGATGGCGTCCCCGACCCGCACCGTCACCGTGTCATCTCGCGCGATCGGCGGTTGCAGGACCTCTGGGCTCGGTATCTGGATGACGGTGATGGTGCCTTGGGCCTCAGAGAGGCCGTTGCTGATGCGGTAGTTGAAGATCACGGGGGCAGCGATCGGCCCCTCGAGGGTGACGCGCACCGCACGCTGCTCTAGCACCTCCGCCCGCACCGGCGCGCCGACAGGCATGTTCATGACCCCGGTGACGAGAAGAACCCCGCCAGCCGGATCGATGTCGGTCGCCGCTACGTCGATCGTGACGCTCTTGCTGGCCTGGACGAAGATGGTCTTCGGCACCGTGATGGGCGTCGTGTTGGTGTCTGGCGGCGCCGCGACGTCGATGCGCACCACTCCCGTGACGGTCTGGACGTCGTCTGTCACCACGTACTCGATGTAGTGAGTTCCGACGGTCTCACTGGAGAACCGGAAGGAGCCCCGAGCGAAGTTCGGCTTGATCGTCACACCGCTCTTCGACGGCACAGCGTTGAGGCGAACGGGCGCACTGCCGCCGCGCACGTGCTCGAGGGGCAGCACGCGCTCCTCGACGCCGGCATAGGCGAGCACGACGAACGGATCAGCGATGAGTGGCACCTCACCCGGCCGACTGACGGTCACCGTGAGGGTTCCGAACCCCTCGGCGGAGCCATCGGAGACGGCGACGGTCACGGTCTTCGTGCCCGCCGATGCCTCGCCCTTGTCGGAGAAGATAATCTCGCCATCGGCCTTGTGGCTCACGGTATCGGGGCCGGGAACCGTTGCATCTGAGACGAACATCGGGTCGCCGTCGGGATCGACCCAGTCGCCAAGCACCTGCACCGTCACGAGCCCGCCGGAGACGACCTCGACGGTGCTCGCACGCGCCTGGATCGGCGGGGAGTTCTCTGAGTCCGCCCGAACCGCGACCGTCACCGTCGCACTCGCGGTACCGCCGCGCCCGTCGCTGATCGAGTAGGAGAAGCTCACCGGTCCGACCGCGCCGGGGGTCAGGGTGAGCTGCAGCTGCTGGGCCTCGTTGATGATGTCGACCCTGCCGACCGCATCCCCGGGACCGTCGACGGCGGAGACCACCAGCACGTCGCCATTGGGGTCGTAGTCGTTGAGCAGAACGGGCAGCACGGTCGCGCGGCCAGGGCGAGCACCGAACTCGTCGTTGACGGCCACGGGGGGCGCCTGCAGCTCCTCCGTCTGCGGCGGTGTGCTCTCGTCGTTCTGCTGGATCTCGTCGTCGTCGTCGAGCACGGAGATCAGGTCGTCCCAGTTGTCGATGAGCTCGCCGTTCGCCTGCACCGCCCACGCGTCGCCACTGCGGGAGTCGTTCAGCACAACGCGGTTGCCGTTGGACTTGAACTGCAGCGACGGTGCGCCCGGCATGCTGTCGAGACCGAGGAGGTCGGCATCGTCCCCCGCGCCGCAGTCGCGCCAGGCCTGCCCCTCCGACCACGCTGCGAAGGTGCATCCGTCGATGACGACGGGGGCCGCGACCGCACCAGCGCGCCCGTCGACGAGGCTGCGCGGGCCGCCGCCGAAGGGAACAGAGAGGAGCCCGCCCGCGTAGGCGACGAGCACCTCATCACCGTCGACCGACGGCTGTTGCAGCACGGGAGATCCGCCTGCGTCGACGGCCGCCGCGAGGCTCACCGAGCCGGCCTCCGTCTCTAGCACCGCGTCATCCGATTCGAGCACCGCCCAGCGACCGCCGACGGAGGTGATGCTGAAGTCGCCGTTCGTCGACGCAAACGACGTCGTGCTCACCTCTTCGACCAGCCCGGCCGTCGCGGCATCGACTCGGAACACCTGCTGTGTCTCTGGTGAGAAGCCGAACAGCACGCCGTTGGCGTCGACGCTGACGACCGTGTCGGCGCCGAGATTGAGGATGGGCGCCTGGGCGGTCTCGAAGCCCTTGAGCCCCAGCAGCGGCACGCTCCAGAGCTCGCCCGTTCCCTCTGAGTAGATGACGACGTTGGCCCCGGCGAGGAACACGCGCGGGGTGTTGGGAGGAAGGGCGACGCTGTCGAGCACCACCGAGGTCGCAGCATCGACGATGTCGAGCTTGGCATCGCTGCGGTCGAACAGCAGCACGGTGGCTCCGGACTGGATGACCTCGACCTCGTCACCCGCACTCTCCACCACGGTGTTGAGCTCGAACACCTCCGTGTTCGCGCGGCCGATGTACTGGTCGGCCTGGTTGGCGATCCAGACGGAGGAGTCGTTGAGGTCGAGTCGCTGCGCGCTGTATCCCGTTGAGATCACCGCGGTCGCGACGACGAGCGCAACCACGAGAACGCTGCTCGTCGCCGTGATGGCGAGCGAGAGGTGTGAGCGGAGCCAGGAGCGCATGGGCTACTCGTCGACGTCCACGCACTTTTGCGCGCTGGGAGCACCGAGTTTGCCGCCCTGGTTGACGGTGACGATGAGGCAGACCCGCTCGCCCGGCTGCGCGGAGTACGGGAAGCTTGCGGTCTTCTGCACGCTGAGGGCGCCGCCGTTGATCTCGACCTGGTACGAGTCCTCTGCGCCGATGCCGGGGTCTGGCCAGCTGAACTCGACGTTCTCGCCGCTCACCGAGGCCTGAATGTCCTGTACGACGGGAATCTCGCCAGAGGTCGACCGGATGAGCACGAGAGTGGCAATCGCGGCGAGCGCGATAACGAGGGCGGCGCACCCGATGAGGATCCACTGGAGCACCTGGATGCCGCGGGCTCGCGGAGCCGGTCGCGTCATGGTGTTACGGGCGTTCGGCACGTTGCCCGTCTGCCGCAACAGCGTTCCAACAGGGCTGTACTCGCCCTGCACTGCGGCAACGCGGCGGCGGCGCTTGCGAGAGTTGGCGGCCGTTACGGCACCGGAGACACCGCGCACACGCGTGCGGTCCTCGAGATCGGCGACGGTCGCGAGCGCCCAGTCGTCCATGGCGACCTCGACCTGCGTCTGGGGCAGCCCCAGCTCCGTCTCGACCGCCTGCAGCTCTCGCACGAACTCGAGGACGCTCGCGTGCCGGTTCTCCGGCTTGCGCGACATCGCCCGCGACAGCGCCGACTCAAGGCTGGAGGGAACGTCGCTGCGCTCGATCGGCTGGATGCGCGCCCTGGCGATCCGCGCGATCAGATCGGTCGACTTGTTGGAGTCGCCCGGCACCTCGAACGGCGACCGGCCCGCGAGGAAGGAGTAGACAGTTGCGGCGAGCGACCACACCTCTGACTCGACGGTTCCGGCGGTCTCGTCGAGCAGCACCTCTGGCGCCGACCACGGAATGGACATGCCGACCACGGCGCCTTCATCTGGCGCACCGAGCGTCGAGCCGCTCAGGGTCGACGCGATGCCGAAGTCGGAGAGCACGGGGTGCCCATAGGCGGTGAGAAGGATGTTGGACGGCTTGATGTCGCGGTGCAGCACGCCGGCACGGTGGGCTGTCTCGATCGCGCTGCCGATCTTGATGGCGATGCGCAGCACCTCCGCGACGGCGAGTCGCTCCTGCCGATAGCGCTGGCTCAGAGCAGAGGAGCAGAGTTCCATGACGAGATACGGGCGGCCGTCGCTCGACACGCTCGCCTGGTACACCGTGAGGATCGACGGATGGGCGCTCAGCTGTGCCATGAGGTTGGCCTCTGCCTGAAACATCTGCCGAACCTGGTCATTGACCACCTCGCTCAGCATGACCTTGACGGCCACCTGACGGCGCGGCATGTTCTGCTCGTAGAGGAAGACATCGGCGAAGCCGCCAGCTCCAAGCACGTGGAGGTGGTTGAAACCGGGCAGGGTCGGAGGCTGGGATGGCAGACGGCGCGCCACGAGACCCCCTCTTCACCGTAGACAGGTGTCATCATTCTAGGCAGTCGCGTGAGCCCGCAACTGGAACTACCCCCGGGTTGGGGTGCTATGCAGGCAGCTCGACGCTGAGCACCTCGACCACGATGACGGTGACGTTGTCACGGCCGCCCGACGCGAGGGCAGCATCCACGAGCGCTCCCGCCGTCTCTGCCGGGCTCAGGCGCGCGGCGAGGTTCAGCCGGATGCGCTTGTCGTCGAGCTCGCCAGTGAGGCCGTCGGAGCAGATGACGAGACGCAGCCCCTTCTTCAGCGGCAGCATCCAGTAGTCGGGGGTCGGCTGCGACTGGAAGCCCACGGCGCGCGTGATGATGTTGCCGTCGGGGTGCTTGGCGACCTGAGAGCGGGTGATCTGCCCCGCCTCGAACATCTCCTGCACGAGCGAGTGGTCGACCGTGACCTGCTTGAGGCTGTTGCGTTCGAAGCGGTACACCCGGCTGTCGCCGATGTTGAACACCGCGAAGGTCGGTATGCCGTCGACAAGAGTGAGTACAGCCCCGGTCACCGTGGTTCCGACACCCAGCTCGCTGTCTCCCGCGACGATCGCGATATCTCTCGTTGCCTCCTCGAGGGCGAGCTCGACCAGCTGAGGAGCGGCGACCGGTCCGGTGATGGCCTCGTCGAGCCGGTCGACGACGGCTGCGCTGGCGAGGTCTCCCGAGAGGTGCCCGCCCATTCCGTCGGCGACGGCGAAGACGGGCACCCTGGCCAGGTAGCTGTCCTCGTTGGCCTTTCGTCGGCGTCCGACATCCGTCTCTGCGGCCCAGGCCAGCCGCACGGTCGCGCCGCCTGGCAGGGTGAAGGTCTCCCCGGGGTTGTCGGAGCCGATGGTCGTCATGAGCGGCCCGGTGCCGTGCGCTCCTGCAGCGGCAGGATCTCGATGACGATGCGGTCGCCGATGTCGATGAGGGTGCCTGGGGTCACCACGAGCGACTCTCCCTGCCGCAGTCGGCGAACGGCGAGCCCCGGCACGCCGACGGCCGTTCCGTTGGTCGATCGCATGTCGGTGACGACGACGGTGCGGCCGACCTGGCGAAGCTCGAGGTGCGTGCTCGAGACCTCGCTAGTAGCCGACGGCACGCGAACGAGACGCGGCATCCCTCCTCTGACCACGCGTGGCGCGCTGGGCCGACGACCGATGTACACGACGGCATCGAGAAGGATGACGGCGCTCGATCCGACCCGAAAGCCGTAGAACTGGGGGGCGGGCGGCGCGATCGGCACGTCGGGCACAGTGGATCGCTGGCGCCCGGGCAGGGAGCCCTCGGTGGCCGGCCATGCGCCGTGCGATCCGTACCGCTGCTCCGGGGGCGCGGGAGGCTCCACGAGCTGATGGGGCCGCTTCGTGCCGTGCGTGGCCATGACGGTGTCAGAGGAGTCGGGCTCGGCGCGCGTGCCGGAGGCGTCGACGGGTGCAACCGTCACCGTATCCTCGAAGTCCGACTCCACAGGGCAAGTCTACGAACGTGTCACCCACCCGGGTGACAACCGGGCGCGACTGGTCGCAATACGGGTGCGGCGTCGAGCACTATCCGATGTAGCTCATGACGTGCTTCACCCGCGTGTAGTCCTCGAAGCCGTAGCTCGAGAGGTCCTTGCCGTAACCCGAGTGCTTGAAGCCGCCGTGCGGCATCTCTGCGACAAGTGGGATGTGGGTGTTGATCCAGACGCAGCCGAAGTCGAGGTTCTTCGCCATCCGCATCGCGGTCGAGTGGTCGGTCGTCCAGACGCTCGATGACAGGCCGTACTGCACGTCGTTCGCCCAGCGGGTAGCCTCCGCCTCGTCGCGGAACTTCTGCACCGTGATGACGGGGCCGAAGATCTCGCGCTGGATGGCGTCGTCGGTCTGCTTCAGACCCGATACGACTGTCGCCTCGTAGAAGTAGCCGCTGTCACCCTGGCGGTGCCCGCCGAGCTCGACGACGGCGTTGTCGGGCAGGTTGTCGATGAATCCGCTCACCTGGGCGAGCTGGTTCGCGTTGTTCACCGGTCCGAACAGGATGCCCTCCTCGTGCGGAGCACCGGTGCGCGCGTTCTCCTTCGCCCACGCCACGATCGCGGCAACGAACTCGTCGTGGATCGACTCGTGCACGAGCACGCGCGTCGCCGCGGTGCAGTCCTGGCCGGCATTGAAGTATCCCGCGATGCCGATGCCCTCGACGGCCGCCTCGATGTTCGCGTCGGCGAAGACGACAACGGGAGCCTTGCCACCGAGCTCGAGGTGCACGCGCTTGAGGTCGCCGGACGCCGCCTTCGCCACCTCCATACCCGCCCGCACCGATCCCGTGATCGAGATCATCTGCGGCGTGCGGTGGTCGACCATGGCGGCCCCGGTCGTACGGTCGCCGGTGATGACGTTGAGCACGCCCTTCGGCAGGAACTCTGCCGCGACCTCGGCGAGCAGCAGGGTGGAGCTCGGCGTTGTGTCCGAGGGCTTCAGCACCGTCGTGTTGCCGGCCGCGATGGCGGGAGCGAACTTCCAGACGGCCATGTTGAGCGGGTAGTTCCACGGGGTGACCTGGCCGATGACCCCGATCGGCTCCCGGCGGATTGACGAGGTGTGGTCTTTCATGTACTCGGCGCTCGCCATGCCGCTGAGGTGGCGGGCCTCCCCCGCGAAGAAGCGGATCTGGTCGACAGAGAGCATGATCTCGTCGTCGACAAGACTCGCGCGCGGCTTGCCCGTGTCTTGCGACTCGGCGTCGGCGAACTCCTCTGCCCGCGCCTCCATCGCGTCGGCAATGCGGAACAGCGCGAGCTGGCGGTCCGCTGGGGTGGTCTCGCGCCATCCTTCGAACGCCGACTTCGCGGCGGAGAACGCCGCGTCGACATCGGCCGCGCTGGAGACCGGTGAGGTCGCGTAGGACTTCTCGGTCGCGGGGTCGATCACCTCGAAGGAGGCATCCCCTTTCGCGTCGACGAACTCGCCATTGATGAAATTACGGATCTCCCGAGCGCTCATGAGTCCACCATAACCATCAGGGTGGGTGGGCTTCTACCCCGCAGACAGTGGATTTCGTCGTGAAAACCCGCCTCAAAGTGCGGAATCGCTTGTCGGCGGCATCCGCGGCTGACAGAATCAGGTGCATGCCCACCTCTCCGCGACCGCCGGCCAAGCCCGTGCAGCTCGATGACGTGTCCAAGGCCATCATCGAGCAGCTGCAGGCCGATGGACGCCGCTCGTATGCAGAGATCGGCAAGGCCGTGGGCCTCAGCGAGGCAGCGGTTCGGCAGAGGGTGCAGAAGCTCACCGACTCCGGCGTCATGCAGGTGGTCGCCGTCACCGACCCGATGCAGCTCGGCTTCTACCGCCAGGCGATGATCGGCATCCGCGTCACCGGCGACACGACCGAGGTGGCGCGAGCCCTGTCGGCGCTGCCCGCCGTCGACTATGTGGTGCTGACCGCCGGCAGCTTCGACCTGCTCGTCGAGATCGTCTGCGAGAACGACGACGACCTCATCGCGCTCCTCAACAAGGAGATCCGCATGATCCAGGGCGTGCAGTCAACAGAGACCTTCGTCTACCTGAAGCTCGTCAAACAGCAATACAACTGGGGAACTAGATAACCATGCACACGGAATACGACAACGACGATCTCCAGCAGAAGGCGAAAGACCATCTCTGGATGCACTTCTCCCGCCAGTCCGCGGCGGAGGCCAACGGGGTGCCCATCATCGTCAAGGGTGAGGGACACCACATCTGGGACAGCACCGGTCGCAAGTACATCGACGGACTGAGCGGCCTCTTCGTCGTCAACGCCGGACACGGGCGCAAGCGCCTCGCCCAGGCTGCCGCCAAGCAGGCAGAGGAGCTCGCGTTCTTCCCCATCTGGTCGTACGCGCACCCGAACGCCATCGAGCTGGCCGACCGACTCGCCGACCACGCTCCCGGCGACCTCAACCGCGTCTTCTTCTCCACGGGAGGCGGCGAGGCGGTGGAGACCGCGTTCAAGCTCGCCAAGTACTACTGGAAGCTGCAGGGCCAGCCGGCCAAGACCAAGGTCATCTCCCGCGCGGTCGCCTATCACGGCACCCCGCAGGGCGCGCTCTCGATCACCGGTATCCCGGCGATGAAGTCGATGTTCGAGCCGCTGGTGCCCGGCGGATTCCGCGTGCCGAACACCAACTACTACCGTGCGCAGGAGATGGGCTTCGATGGCACTATCGAGCAGTTCGGCCTCTGGGCTGCGAACCGCATCGAGGAGATGATCCTGTTCGAGGGTGCCGACACCGTCGCCGCCGTCTTCCTCGAGCCGGTGCAGAACAGCGGTGGATGCTTCCCGCCTCCCCCCGGCTACTTCCAGCGGGTACGAGAGATCTGCGACCAGTACGACGTGCTGCTCGTCGCCGACGAGGTCATCACCGCGTTCGGGCGCATCGGCAACGTCTTCGCGTCGACCACCTACGGCATCCAGCCAGACATGATCACGTGCGCGAAGGGCATGACAAGCGGATACTCGCCGATCGGCGCGACCATTGTCTCCGACCGGATCTACGAGCCGTTCCGCCACGGCACGACCGCGTTCTACCACGGCTACACCTTCGGCGGGCACCCGGTCAGCGCTGCTGTCGCGCTCGAGAACCTCGACATCTTCGAGGAGGAGAAGCTCAATGAGAACGTGCGAGAGAACTCGCCCCTGTTCCGTGCCGCCCTCGAACGCCTGAGCGACCTTCCGATCGTCGGTGATGTGCGCGGCGACGGGTACTTCTTCGGCATCGAGCTCGTCAAGGACAAGGCCACCAAGACCACGTTCGACGACGACGAGTCGGAGCGCCTCCTGCGCGGATTCCTCTCCAAGGCGCTGTACGAGGCCGGCCTCTACTGCAGAGCCGACGACCGTGGCGACCCCGTCATCCAGCTTGCTCCCCCGCTGACGATCGGGCCGGCCGAGTTCGACGAGATCGAGGGAATCCTGCGCGGCGTGCTCACCGAGGCGTGGACGCGGCTGTGACCTTCCGCTGGTGACCGACTACCGGGCGCTGTCGTTCTGGCACGACTCCGTCGACGACGACCTCACGCCCCGGGCGGCACTGCCCGGTGACGCGACGGCAGACGTCGCGATCATCGGCGCGGGCCTCACCGGACTGTGGACGGCGTACTACCTGCTAGAGCGCGACCCATCGCTGCGCGTCGTGCTGCTGGAGAAGCACATCGCGGGATTCGGCGCGTCGGGTCGCAACGGCGGCTGGTGCTCTGCCCTCTTTCCCGCATCCACCGCCTCCCTCGAGCGCCGCCACGGCCGTGACGCCGCTATCGCCATGCGCCGCGCGATGATCGCGACCGTCGACGAGGTTGCACGGGTCGTCGCCGCAGAACGCCTCGCGTGCGACTTCGCGCGAGGGGGCACCATCGCCTTCGCCCGCTCGGAGGTGCAGCTCGCCGCAGCGAGAGCAGAGGTGGAGGAGGCCGACGCCTATGGGGTCGACGAGCTCGAGATGCTCGACCCCGACGTGCTCGCCGGAGCCAATGGCGCCCTCGGGGCGAGCTTCGACCCGTCGTGCGCGCGCCTGCCCCCCGCCGCCCTCGTGCGGGGCCTCGCGCGGGTCGTCGAGGCGCGCGGAGCCGTCATCCACGAGCAGACAGAGGTGCTCGACTGGGAGCCGGGCACGGTGCGCACGACCCGTGGCTCCGTGCGGGCACCGCACGTGGTCGTTGCAACGGAGGGATACGGTGCGACCCTGCCGAAGACGCACCGCCGCATCCTTCCCCTGTACTCCCTCATGATCGCGACAGAGCCGCTCGACGACGCAACGTGGGACTCGATGGGGATCGCCCATGGCCGCACCTTCACCGACTTCCGGCACCTGCTCGTGTACGGACAGCGCACGGCCGACAATCGCGTCGCCTTCGGCGGGCGCGGTGCCCGCTACCACTGGGGCAGCAGCATCCAGCCGGGTTTCGACCGCTCCGCGGCTGTCTTCTCGCATCTCACGACGGCTCTCGCAGAGCTCTTTCCCCAGACGCAGGGAGCGGAGATCACCCACCGCTGGGGAGGGCCGTTGGGAGTGCCGCGCGACTGGCACGCGAGCGTCACCCTCGATCGCTCGACGGGGATCGCGAGTGCCGGCGGCTACGTCGGCGACGGCCTCAGCACCACGAACCTCGCGGGGCGAACCATCGCCGACCTCATCGCCGGGGCCGACACAGACCTCACGAGCCTGCCCTGGGTCGATCACCGCTCACCGTCGTGGGAGCCGGAGCCGCTGCGATTCATCGGATCCAATCTCGGCATGCTCGCCATGCGTGCGGCAGATGCAGAGGAGCGCGTTACCTCACGGCAATCCATTGCTGCGAAGATTATGGGGCCGCTCGTCGGCCACTGACCCGCACGGAGGCACCCATGACATACAACCCGGGCACTCCTCCTGAGCCGTTTTCCTGGCAGGCAGCGCCTCAGCAGACTCCGGCCGCCTACGTTCCGATGCAGTACCTCCCTCCCGGGCCACCCCCTCTTCCGCCGCGGCGGCGGCGCGCTCCCGCGATCGTCTCCCTCATCGTGCTCGCGGCGGTCGCCGTTGGGGCGTACGCGGTCGTGACCAACCGCCAGGCCATCGTCGACCAGTGGGTCGTCTGGAACGCGGAGCCGGATGCGACGATCGCCGCCTACATCGACCGCGCGAAGCTGAGCGACCACGGGGAGTTCCTTCTGCTCGCGAGCCAGCCCCGCATCGCCGATGGCGAGGCATTCAACAGCATTTGCGGCAGCCAGGAGGAGGGCGCTGGCGTGCTCGGGTGCTACACGTCCAACGACATGCGCATCACGCTGTTCGACGTCACCGACCCGCAGCTCGACGGCATCGAGGAGGTGGTGGCCGCCCATGAGATGCTGCACGCGGCGTGGGACCGCATGCCCCTCTCCCAGCGCGCCGAGCTCGACACCCTCTTGGAGAAGCAGTACGCCGCCCTCGGAGACGACGAGGCCTTCGTTGAGCGCATGGACATCTACGCCCGCACCGAACCGGGTCAGCGCGCCAACGAGCTGCACTCGATCATCGGCACGGAGGTCGGCGAGCTGATTCCAGAGCTTGAGGAGTACTACGCGCAGTACTTCGACGATCGGGCAACGGTGGTGCAGCTGCACACGACCTCCAACGCCGTCTTCGTCGAGATTGAGGCGAAATCGGCTGCCCTCGTCGCGGAGCTCGACGAGCTTCGCCATGGCATCGAGGCAGACAGCGCGAGCGCCAGCGCCCAGCAGGAGCAGTTGAACGCCGACATCGAGAACTTCAATGAGCGCGCTGACTCTGGGACGATGACCCAGGAGGAGTTCGACCGTGAACGTGCGACTCTCATCAGTCGACAGGATGCGATCAGCGCCCGGTTCGACGACATCGAGGCGCGAATCACGCTCTTCGACGCCAAGAGCGCAGAACTCGAGCAGCTCAACGCTCAGGCTGCCGCTCTGAACACAGCGCTCAACATCACGCCGCGCACGACGGAGACGATCGAGTAGCGGCTACTTCGCTGCCTCGAGCTTGGTGACCTCGCTCGAGTCGGGCCCGTCAGTCAGCACGCATGGGCCCGTCGCATCGATGTGCACCGTCGCGCCGACGCCATCGGCGTCGCCCTCCGTCGAGGTGAAGACGAGCGTGGACACGGCGCCGGGGCGCGTGAGGGTCGTCGTGTTCTCGCCGTCCTTGGTGCCGGAGACGTACCACCCGTCGTCGATGAACGAATCGGCGACGTCAGAGCTGATCTGCGCGACCCGCCAGGCCGCGTCCTTGTCGATGTTGGCAAGGAGGGAGGACTGCCATGAGCGGTAGAGCCCCTTCGGGTCTTCTTCTTCTGTCTTGCAGGCGACGGAGCCATCTTCCTCGCCCGCGATCGACTCGATAGCTCCAGACGGGATTCGGGAGGATGCCTCGTTGCGCAGCAGCTGCGTCGGACCCTTCGTCTCCGTCAGCGACGCCGTTGGCGACTCCGACTCACCGGCGCAGCCAGTGAGCACGAGAACGACAGACAGTGCCGTCACCCCGACGACGGACTTCATTGCTGGGAGCATCGTTGCAACCTCTTTCACCCGCGCGCCACCGTATGGCGTTGGTTCCCTTGAATTCGAACTTAGCCTGTGAACGGTCACAAACGGGTCTCGTTTCCGCCCCAGTACAGGGGATGCGCGAGTACAGGGGATGCGCGCGGCACTTGCGACTCCCCGTCACTGCGACGACGCTTGGGACATGAAGATCCGCTCAGCGCTCGTGCTCCTCGCCTTTATCGCCATCTCGTTCGGCGCCGCGGCACTCGGCACCATCGCCACCATCCAGAATGTCGACGGCTGGTACGCCGAGGCGGAGAAGGCATCGTGGAGCCCGCCGAACGCCCTCTTCGGCCCGGTGTGGACGCTGCTCTACACCCTCATGTCGGTCGCGGCCTGGCTCGTCTGGAGGCAGCGCGACCGCGTCGACGTGCGCCCGGCGCTGACGGCGTACGTCATCCAGCTCGTACTGAACGCGCTCTGGACCCCGGTCTTCTTCGGGCTGTACCCCGCGGCAGGAGCGCCGGCGCTGTGGATCGCCCTCGCAATCATCGCCGCCCTCGACGTGCTCGTGCTGGTGACGATGCTGCGGTTCTGGCCGGTCAGCCGAGCGGCGGCGTGGATGCTGGTTCCCTACTGGATCTGGGTGCTCTTCGCCACGACGCTCAATGCGGCGGTCGCCGTGCTCAACAGCTAGGCGAGGGCGACCCGCGCCGCGTCGATCACCGCTGCGGCAACGGCATCGAGCGCTGCCGTGCGCAGCGACCACTGCTGCCAGTAGAGGTCGACGTCGACGTGGCGCCCCGGATCGACCTCGACGATGGCATCGCTCGCCTGCTGGTCTGGCACCATGCCCCAGCCGAGTCCGAGCTCGACGGCGGCGACGAAGTCCTGCGACCCGGGGATGTAGTGGCGGGGAGGATCGAGGCGCGCCCTGCTGCGCGAGCGGAGGTAGCGATCCTGCAGCTGGTCCTTGCGGTCGAACACGACCACGGGCGCGGCGGCGAGTGCCGCCGTCGAGACACCTTCGGCGAACCAGCGCTGCACGAAGCCCCGGGTGGCCATCGGACGGTACCGCATCGTGCCGAGGCTCGTGACGGTGCACCCCTGCACGGGTCGGTCGTCGGTGGTGATCGCGGCCATGACCGTTCCCGCACGCAACAGCTCGGCAGAGTGGTCCTGGTCTTCCCGCTGCAGGTCGAAGACGATGCCCCCCTCGATGCTCGCGAGCGCCGGGAGCACCCACGTGGCCAGCGCATCGCTGCTCATCGCGAGAGGGATCGACACCGTCGCCGTCTCCGCGAGCCCAGCGTCAGAGACCAGGGCATCGACCTGCCTCGCGAGCCGAAGGTAGGTCTCGCCCGCTGTCGTCACCGTCGTCGGCTTGGAGCGCCGAACGAGCACCTGCCCCGCACTGCCCTCGAGCGCCTTGATGCGCTGGCTGACCGCCGACGGGGTCAGGTGCAGCGCCGCTGCCGCTGCCTCGAAGCTGCCAGTGTCGACGGCAGCGGCAAGGGCGCGAAGGTGGTCGAGATTCACATTAGCAACGCTAATCCAGACCTTGCTTATTTAGCTACGCTTTTGCATTCAGTCGCCCTAGTCTCGAACCGTGCTCCTCTCCGCCCTGTCTGGCCTCGGCTTCGGCCTCTCGCTTATCGTCGCCATCGGCGCCCAGAATGCCTTCGTGCTGCGGCAGGGGCTGCGCCGGGAGCACGTGCTGGCCGTCGTTGCCATCTGCGCCATCTCCGACGCGATCCTCATCGCACTGGGTGTCGGAGGGCTCGGCACGCTCGTGCAGCTCGCCCCGTGGCTGCTCGTCGTGGTGCGGATCGGCGGGGCGGCCTTCCTGCTCGGCTACGGCATCCTCGCCGCTCGCCGCGCGATCCGACCGTCACGACTCGTGGCCGACGAGTCCGGGTCGTCAACCGCACTCTGGCCGACGGTGCTCACCGTGCTCGCCCTCACCTGGCTCAACCCGCACGTGTATCTCGACACCGTCGTTCTCCTCGGCTCGGTGGCGGGAACCCACGGAGACGACCGCTGGTGGTTCGCGGCCGGCGCGATCGCGGCGAGCATCGCATGGTTCTCTGCCCTCGGGTTCGGTGCGCGACTGCTTCGACCCCTCTTTGCCAGGCCGGTGTCGTGGCGCGTCCTCGACGCCGTCATCGCGATCGTCATGATCGCGATCGCCGTCTCGCTCGTGGTCGGGTTGTTCTAGGCGGTGTTCCCCGTCGCGAAGATCGCAGAGATAGCCGCGATGTCGTCTGCACTGGCGTTCCAGCTGCCAGCAGCATCCGCGTTCTGTCGCACCTGCTCCGGCCTCGTGGTGCCAGCAATCACGCTCGTGAGCCCCGGCTGGGCGAGCAGCCAGGTGAACGTGGCCGTGAGCATGCTCACCTCGCGCTCTGCGCAGAAGGCGGCGTAGCGCTCGATCGTGTCCCACGGCGCATTCGCCGCGATGTGCGGTCGGATGCTCATGATGCGGGAGTCGGCTGGCCCGCCCTCGCGGGTGAACTTGCCGGTGAGAAGGCCGTTGTAGAGCGGGAAGAAGGGGAGGAAGCCAAGCCCGTAGGCGTTGACCGCCGGAAGCACCTCCGCCTCGACGGATCGCTCGAGCAGGCTGTACTCGCTCTGCGCCGAGATGAACCTGCTGTGCCCGCGCAGCTGGGCGAGGTACTCCGCCTCGACCACCTGCCACCCCGCGAGGTTGGAGTGGCCGATGTAGCGCACCTTGCCCTCGGCAACGAGCTCGTCGAGCGCCGCGATCGTCTCCTCCACCGGGGTCAGCGGGTCGGGCCGGTGCAGCTGGTAGAGGTCGATCCAGTCGGTCTGCAGCCGCCGCAGCGACGCCTCGACGGCGATCCGGATGTAGCGCCGTGATCCGCGGGCCTCCCAGTCCGGTCCGTTCGCACCCGCCATGTCCATGCCGAACTTGGTGGCGAGCACGATCTTCTCGCGCTTGCCGCCCCGCAGCGCCTCGCCCATGAGCGACTCGCTCAGGCCGCGCTCTGATCCGTAGATGTCTGCCGTGTCGAAGAGGGTGATGCCCGCGTCGATCGCGGCATCGATGACGGCATTCGTGCCCTCTTGGGTCTCGGTGATCGTCGATGCACGGCCGAAGTTGTTGCAGCCGAGTCCGATGGTCGAGACGCGAAGACCGGAGCGGCCGAGGGTGCGGTATTCCATGCATTGAGCCTACGACCACTCCCCCACAGCGAGCCTCGATCACGAGAGCGCACCGAAGCCCTCCGCTGCTTCTCGATGTCGGATGCCGGGGCTACAGTCGTGCCATGATCACCTCAACGCTTACCCGGCCGGCACCGGCCTACCTGCGCCGCGTCGACAGCCCTATCGGCCGACTCGAGATCACGAGCAACGGCACCGCCATCACATCGCTCTCCATCGAGAAAGACGGCCACCTGCCGCTCGAGGAGCACGCGGAGAACAGCAACGCCCTCCTCGACACCGCGGCCCAGCAGCTCACCGAGTACTTTGCCGGCGCCCGCCACGACTTCGACCTTCCCGTCGTCTTCGACTCCGGCACCGAGTTTCAGCGCTCCATCTGGGCCAAGCTCGTCGACCTCGAATGGGGTGAGGTCGTCTCCTACGGTGAGCTCGGCCTCGCCACCGGTCGCGCGACTGCTGGCCGCGCTGTCGGCGGTGCGGTCGGGGCCAACCCGGTGCCGATCATCGTGCCATGCCACCGTGTGCTCGCCTCCAACAACCGCATCACCGGCTACAGCGGCGGCAACGGCATTCCCACCAAGGCATGGCTGCTTGCCCACGAGGGCATCGCGCACAGCGTATGACGGTCGTTGTCGGCGACGACGGTAGAGCACGTTGCTCGTGGGCGGCCTCCGACGAGGAGTATCGCCGCTACCACGATGAGGAGTGGGGGGTGCCTCTGCACGGCGACCAGCCCCTGTTCGAGAAGCTGAGCCTCGAGGGGTTTCAGGCGGGGCTGTCCTGGATCACGATCCTCAAGCGGCGACCGGCGTTTCGCGAGGTCTTCCATGGCTTCGAGCTTGACCGGGTGGCAGCGATGACGCCGACCGAGGCGGACGCACTCATGGATGACGCCCGCATCATCCGCAACCGCGCCAAGATCGAGGCGACGATCTCCAATGCGCGCATCGCGCTCGAGCTCACCGCTGGCTCCCCCGGGGCGCTCGACACCCTCATGTGGAGCTTCGCTCCCGTCGGCCGCGTCCGCCCGGCGGCGGTGCCGGCGGTGACCGACGAGTCGACGGCGATGAGCACGGCGCTGCGCTCCCTCGGATTCCGCTTCGTCGGGCCAACGACGATGTACGCCCTCATGCAGTCCGCCGGCATGGTCGACGACCATGACCAGCAGTGCTTCAGGGCAGCCGCGTAGCGGTGCCTACTGAGCCGTGTACGGCTGCTCGCCCTGGCTGGCGGCAGGCTGGTAGCTCGCACGCTGCTCGTAGGGCACCGAGCCGAAGCCGGCAATCGGCGGCGGAAAGCCGTGTGCCCTGAGCAGCTCTGGCTGGTAGACCTCGTTCTTGCCGCCGAGCATGAACGCCCAGACGAACGGCAGGAAGATGCCGAGCACGACAAAGGCACCGTCCTTGCGGAATGCGAGGCCGGTGCGATACATCCCGATGTACAGAAACACCCATGTCACGTACGCGCCGAACGGCACGAACGTCAGCAGCGACAACCATCCCTGGAATCCGCCGACCTCCAGCCACTTCCAGTTGCTGTAGACAGGCACCCAGGCGATCCACGGCTCGACGCCCACCTTGCGGAAGAACGACGACAGCGCGAGTGCCATAAGCACGTAGACGCCGACCGCCAGCACCAGGTAGAACACGAGCATCCCGGCGTAGATGGCGAGCATGGCCGCAAGGGCGGAGTCGTTGACGTCGCTGTAGTCGCTCATGTGATCAGACTACGAGGTCGAGCTCGCCTGCAACGCCACGCTCCAGCGTGAAGCCGGAGACCGCAGCCCACTCGAGCAGGCTATCCACCGACTCGTGGCTGATGCCTGCCGCGATGACGGCACGGGCAAAGACGCCCTTCGCCTTCTTGTTGAAGTGGCTGAGCGCCACGCGTCGACCCGACGCCCCCTCGGACACGACACGGAGGTAGACGGCGTTCTCCCGCCGTGGTGCAGCGCCGAGCGACGCATAGGCCTCCGACCTCGCGTCGACGACGAGCCCGTCGTGAGCGGCGAGCTCTGCACTCACCGCCGCTCGCCAGTGACGGCCGAGCGGGAGCCCGGGCAACCGCGAGTTGTGCGACAGGCGGTAGGCCGGCACGGGGTCGTCAGAGCCGAGCAGCCCGAACAGGGCGGAATGGATGGCGACGTTCGACGCCGCGAAGGCGCGTTCCGTCGCTGTAAGCGAGGCCGCATCCAGCCCGTCATAGAGCACGCCGGTGTAGCGCTCAATGGCAGGGAGGACGGCGGAGGTCGCAATGACCCGGTTTCGCTCGAGCTCGTGCTGTTGCGTCGGGCCGAGGCCGAGGGCTCCTGCCGCGAGGTTATGGTCACGCGACAGCGCCGCGAGAGCGCTCAGCGCCGCCGTGCGCTGCGGAGTGAGCGACGAATAGGACAGGGCAGACAGGTCGAGGAACGACCCCTCTGCCCCGCCGTCCCGCTTCGTCTCCGACTGGGGAAGGATCAGCAGCATTGCGGCGATGCCTACTCCAGAAACCGCAGAGCGCGGTCGACGTTCGCGGCGAGCGGCTCGACTGAGTCGAGGGTCAGGCGCTCGACCTCGGCACTCACACCACTCCACTCGTCGTACTCGTCGAGGCTCTGCTCGACGGCGTGCCAGGTCGGCTCGCTCACGTGGGGAAGGTTGCGCTGACGAGCCTCGAGACGCTCACGGTGCACCTCCGGGTCAGAGCAGACCACCTCGATGAACTTGATCGCATCGCCGTGCCGCGCGGCAAGCGCCACCCACTGCTCGCGCGCAGGGTCGACCGCGTTGACCGCGTCGACGATGACGCTGTTGCCCGGGGCCATGACGCTCGATGCGAGCGACTCGGCAACAAGGTAGGCGGCCAACCCTGTCGGCTGGTCGGAGTCGATTCCCGCACTGAGTATCGCCGACTCCAAGGGGTCGACGGAGATCACCGGAATCCCGAGCTTCTCACCGAGAACATCGGCGATAGTGCTCTTGCCGGCTCCGGGAAGTCCCGCGGTGACTATCAGCATGCGCGGAACCTCACGATCGGTTGGTGCGGGATCAGGCCAGGGCGGCGCGACGAGCCACGATCGTCACGTTGTTGTTCTCCACCGAGAGGAATCCGTCTTCCGCGTTCGCCGTGACGACCGCGCCGTCGGCGAGGGAAATGCGCACCTCGCCAGCGCCGAGGATCGCCAGCAGGGGCTCGTGACCGGCAAGGATGCCGATCTCGCCCTCTGTCGTGCGCGCGCTCACCTGCTTCGCCGTGCCTGACCACACTTCCTGGTCGGCCGAGACGAGGCTCACCGTGAGATCGGCCATGGCTAGCCGTTCTCCTTCTGGATCTTCGCCCACTGCTCTTCGACGTCGGAGATGGCGCCGACGTTGAAGAACGCCTGCTCTGCAACGTGGTCGAACTCGCCCTTGGCGATCGCGTCGAACGACTCGATCGTGTCCTTCAGCGGAACCGTCGAACCCTCGACACCGGTGAACTTCTTCGCCATGTAGGTGTTCTGGGAGAGGAACTGCTGGATGCGACGTGCGCGCGAGACGGTGATCTTGTCTTCCTCAGAGAGCTCGTCGACACCGAGGATCGCGATGATCTCCTGCAGCTCCTTGTTCTTCTGGAGGATCTGCTTGACCGTGGTCGCCACGCGGTAGTGGTCGGCGCCAAGGTAGCGGGGGTCGAGTATGCGGCTGGTCGAGGTCAGCGGGTCGACGGCCGGGTAGAGGCCCTTCGATGCGATCTCGCGGCTGAGCTCCGTCGTCGCGTCGAGGTGCGCGAAGGTCGTCGCCGGAGCCGGGTCGGTGTAGTCGTCAGCAGGCACGTAGATGGCCTGGAGCGACGTGATCGAGCGACCGCGGGTCGAGGTGATGCGCTCCTGCAGGATGCCCATCTCGTCGGCGAGGTTCGGCTGGTATCCAACGGCGGATGGCATGCGGCCGAGGAGCGTCGAGACCTCGGAACCGGCCTGCGTGAAGCGGAAGATGTTGTCGATGAAGAGCAGAACGTCCTGGTTCTGCACGTCGCGGAAGTACTCGGCCATGGTGAGGGCAGAGAGGGCGACGCGAAGACGCGTTCCCGGCGGCTCGTCCATCTGGCCGAAGACGAGGGCGGTCTTGTCGAAGACTCCCGCCTCCTCCATCTCGCTGATGAGGTCGTTGCCCTCACGGGTGCGCTCGCCGACGCCGGCGAACACGGAGACACCACCGTGGTCCTGCGCAACGCGCTGGATCATCTCCTGGATGAGCACGGTCTTACCGACACCGGCGCCACCGAAGAGGCCGATCTTTCCACCGAGCACGTACGGCGTGAGAAGGTCGATGACCTTGATGCCGGTCTCGAACAGCTCGGTCTTCGACTCGAGCTGGTCGAATGCCGGGGGCTTGCGGTGAATCGGCCAGCGCTCAGCGAACTCGAACTTCTCGCCGGGCTCGCCGTTGAGCACCTCGCCGATGACGTTGAAGACCTTGCCCTTGGTTGCGTCGCCAACGGGAACGGAGATCGCCTCGCCGGTGTCGCGCACCTCCTGGCCGCGAACGAGGCCGTCGGTGGGCTTCAGCGCGATCGCGCGAACGAGGTCGTCACCGAGGTGCTGCGCGACCTCGAGGGTGATCTCGGTGCTCTCGGTGCCGATGGTGACGGTCGTCTTGAGCGCGTTGTAGATCTCGGGGATCGACTCGTGCGGAAACTCGATGTCGACGACCGGGCCGGTGACGCGTGCGATGCGTCCGACGCCGGCGACCTTGACGGAGTCCGCCTTGGCGGAGCCGCTCTTCTTGGCAGGGGCTGTTGTAGTCATGGTTTCCCTTGTCTCTTCTTTACTTCGAACCCGAGAGGGCGTCGGCGCCGCCGACGATCTCGGAAATCTGCTGGGTGATCTCCGACTGGCGGGCGTTGTTGGCCAGTCGTGTGTAGTCCTTGATGAGCTTGTCGGCGTTGTCGCTCGCCGACTTCATCGCCTTCTGGCGCGCTGCGTGCTCTGACGCAGCGGACTGCAGCATGGCGTTGAAGATGCGGCTCTCGATGTAGACGGGCAGGAGCGCGTCGAGCACGTTGTCGACCTCTGGCTCGAACTCGTACAGCGGCAGAACCACGTTGTCGCCGGGCTCTTCCACACCCTCTACGACCTCGAGGGGAAGAAGGCGAACGACCTCAGGCACCTGCAGCACGACACTGACGAAGCGGTTGTAGACGATGTGGATCTCGTCGACGCCACCCTCGCTCGCGGGCTGGAGGAACTTCGCGACGACTGCCTCGCCGATCTTCTGCGCCGTCTCGAACTCCGGCTTCTCAGTGCCGCCTGCCCAGACCTCTTCCGCGTCGCGCTTGCGGAAGGCGAAGAACGCCGCCGCCTTGCGACCGACGAGGTAGAAGACGACTTCCTTGCCCTGGCTGCGCAGCAGCGTTGCGAGCTCGTTCGACTCACGCAGCACGTTGCTGCTGAACGCTCCCGCGAGTCCGCGGTCAGACGAGAAGATGACGATCGCAGCGCGCTCGATCTTCACCGGCTCGGTTGTCAGGATGTGGTCGACGTTCGAGAACGTCGCGACAGCGGAGACTGCGCGCGTGATCGCGCGCGAGTACGGACCGGATGCCGCAACCCGCGCCTGCGCCTTCTGAATGCGCGAAGCGGAGATGAGCTCCATGGCCCGAGTGATCTTCTTGGTCGTCTGGGCAGACTTGATCTTCTGCCGGTAGACCCGAAGTTGCGCTCCCATGTCTTACGTCTTCCTTAGTAGTCGGTGATCGAGGTCGGCGAGCGCTTAGCGCCTGCTCTTGACGATCTTCTCCTGGTGGACCTCTTCTTCTTCGATCGGCGCGAACTGCTCGCTGCCGACCGACGCAAGCGGCTTGCCCTCGCCCGTCTGGAACTCGAGCTTGAACTTGTCGACCGCCGCGTCGAGGTCGCTCGTGGTCGCGTCGTCGAGCACGTTCGTGTCGCGCAGCGTGTCGAGAACCTTCGTGTTGCGGGCAAGGAAGTCGTGCAGCTCCGCCTCGAAGCGCAGGATGTCTTCGACCGGAACCTCGTCGAGCTTGCCGTTCGTGCCGGCCCAGATCGAGACGACCTGGTTCTCGACGGGGAACGGCGAGTACTGCGGCTGCTTGAGCAGCTCGGTGAGGCGGGCGCCACGGGCCAGCTGACGACGGCTCGCCGCATCGAGGTCGCTCGCGAACATCGCGAAGGCCTCGAGCGAGCGGTACTGGGCCAGCTCGAGCTTGAGCGTTCCAGAGACCTTCTTGATCGACTTGACCTGCGCGTCGCCACCGACGCGCGAGACCGAGATGCCGACGTCGACAGCGGGGCGCTGGTTGGCGTTAAACAGGTCGGACTGGAGGAAGATCTGGCCGTCTGTGATCGAGATCACATTGGTCGGGATGTAGGCGGAGACGTCGTTGGCCTTCGTCTCGATGATCGGCAGGCCGGTCATCGATCCGGCGCCGAGCTCATCGGAGAGCTTCGCGCAACGCTCGAGCAGACGGGAGTGCAGGTAGAACACGTCGCCGGGGTATGCCTCGCGTCCCGGCGGGCGGCGCAGCAGGAGGGAGACAGCGCGGTAGGCCTCTGCCTGCTTCGACAGGTCATCGAAGATGATGAGCACGTGCTTGCCGTCGTACATCCAGTGCTGGCCGATGGCCGATCCGGTGTACGGGGCGAGGTACTTGAAGCCGGCGGGGTCGGATGCCGGGGACGCGACGATGGTCGTGTACTCCATGGCGCCGGCCTCTTCGAGCGCGCCCTTGACGGCAGCGATCGTGGAGCCCTTCTGGCCGATGGCGACGTAGATGCAGCGCACCTGCTTGTTGGTGTCGCCCGACTCCCAGTTGGCCTTCTGATTGATGATCGTGTCGATCGCGATGGCCGTCTTGCCGGTCTGGCGGTCGCCGATAATGAGCTGGCGCTGTCCGCGGCCGATCGGGATCATGGCGTCGATGGCCTTGATGCCGGTCTGCATCGGCTCGTGCACGCTCTTGCGCTGCATGACGCCGGGGGCCTGCAGCTCGAGGGCGCGACGCGCGGTTGCTGCGATGTCGCCGAGGCCGTCGATCGGCACGCCGAGCGGGTCGACGACGCGGCCGAGGAATGCGTCGCCGACGGGGACGGAGAGAACCTCGCCCGTGCGGGTGACCTCCATGCCAGCCTCGACGCCGCTGAACTCACCGAGCACGACGACGCCGATCTCGCTCTCGTCGAGGTTCTGCGCGAGGCCGAGCGTGCCATCCGCGAAGCGGATGAGCTCGTTCGCCATCACACCGGGGAGGCCCTCGACGTGGGCGATGCCGTCTGCGGCGTCGGTGACATAGCCGACCTCGGTGGTCGCGGTCTTGCCCGGCTCGTAGGCCTTGACGAAGTCCTTCAGCGCGCTGCGGATCTCGTCCGGGCTAATGGTCAGTTCTGCCATGGGGTGTGTCTCTCTTCTTGAGGTTCTTGGCTTCGGAAGTCTCTGATGGACTCAGGAAGCTAGCTGAAGTCTGAGGTCGTTGAGCTTGGTGGCAACGCTGCCGTCGATGACCTCGTCACCGATCTGAACGCGGATGCCACCGACGATCGACGGGTCGATCACGTGGTTGATGCGCAGGTCGCGGCCGTGCGCCTTCGAGAGGGCGGCGGCGATTCTGCCGAGCTGCTTGTCGTCGATGGAAGCCGCGCTCGTCACCGTGGCGACGGCGAGGCCTGCCTCGTCGGCGACGATCGAGGCAGCCTGACGCAGCAGAGCGGCAATGCGACGGCCGCGCGGCTGCTGCACGAGATGGTCGACGATGGCCAGCGTCTGTGCGCTCGCCTTGCCACCGAGCAGCGTGCGAACAAGGGCCGACTTGTCGACGGCCTTGCCGAGCTTGCTGCTGACGGCCAGTTCGAGCTCCGGGTCGGTGCCGACGATGGCGCCGAAGGAGAACAGCTCGTCCTCGATCTTCGTGGTGCCTGCGGAGCGCGCCAGCACGCGGAAGCCGAGCTCCTCGACGGCGGCAAGCAGATCCTGGTCGTCAGACCAGCGATTGCTCACCACGGTGCCGAGAAGGCTGCGGGCACCCGCCGAGAGCGACGAGAAGACCGCGTCGATGATCGATACCTTGTCGGCCGACGCAGCAGAGGAGTCGGACAGCGCGGCGAGCAACTGCGCGGAGTCGCCGATGACCCGGCCAGCGGCGAGCAGCTGCTCACCGGTCGCCACGTCAGCGGTGCCGAGGGAGGACAGAGCCGCCGTCGACGCGCTGAGAGCCTGCCGTGTTGCCGAGCCCATTACTTGCCTGCCTTCGCCTTCGCGGATTCGGACGCCTCGAGCTCAGCGAGGAACCGGTCGACGACGGCCGCAGCCTTCTTGTCGTCGCTCAGCGACTCGCCGATGACGCCGGAGGCCAGGTCGATCGCGAGCGAGCCGACCTCGGAGCGCAGCGAGACGAGGGCGCTCTGGCGCTCCGCCTCGATGGACGCCTTGGCGCTCGCTGTGACGCGAGCTGCCTCGATCGTTGCCTGCTCCTTGAGCTCTGCGATGATCGCGTTGCCGTCGGCGCGAGCCTGCTCGCGGATGCGAGCTGCCTCTGCACGAGCGTCGGCGAGCTGCTTCTTGTACTCCTCGAGCGCGGCGTTGGCCTCGGCCTGGGCGTTCTCCGCCTTGGCGATGCCACCCTCGATGAGCGACGCGCGCTCGTCGAGGGTCTTCGTGACCCGCGGCAGCACCTTCCAGATGAAGGCGACGAGGATGATCGCGAAGCACACTGCCGACCACAGGAGGTCATAGCTGGCGGGAAGGAGAGGGTTGATCTCTTCCTCTGCCGCTGCAGCGGCGTTCAGGATTGCGGGAAGCATCCTGATCTCCTAACGGTGGGTGTGACTACGGGAACGGGATGAACGCGACGGCGATCGCGATGAACGCGAGTGCCTCGGTGAACGCGATGCCGAGGAACATGAGGCCGGTGAGGCGACCCTGCAGCTCGGGCTGGCGGGCAACCGACTCGACGGTCTTGCCGACGACGAGGCCGACGCCGATCGCGGGGCCGATGGTTGCGACACCGAATGCGAGGGGCGCGATGTTGCCGGTCAGTTCGGCAACGGTCGTGATGGGGTCCACGTGTGGTTCCTTCCGTGATGGATGGCTGGCGGGTGCCGAGCCGGTTTAGTGCTCTTCAGCCAGCGCGAGCTGGATGTATACAGCGGTGAGAAATGTGAATACGTATGCCTGCAGCACAGCGACGAGAATCTCGAAGACGGTGAATGCGAGGCCGAAGGCGAGGGTGCCGATGCTGAACAGGCTGAAAGCGCTGGCGGTCGCGAGGAAGAACGAGGTTGCAGAGAAGCAGAGCACGAGCAGCATGTGCCCGGCGACCATGTTCATGAGAAGTCGGATGCTGAGCGTGATGGGACGGAGGATGAAGGTCGAGAGGAACTCGATCGGCGTCACGATCACGTAGAGCGGCAGTGGCACGTTCGGCGGGAAGAGCGACGACTTGAGGAAGGTGCCCGGGTGCTTCTTGAGGCCCGCGTAGATGAACACGACGTACGACACAAGGGCGAGAACGATCGGCATGCCGAACACCGAGGTGCCCGCGAGGTTGAGCCCGGGGATGATGCCGGTGATGTTCATGAACAGGATGAAGAAGAACATCGAGATGAGCAGCGGGCCGAATCGGCGGCCGTCTTTCTCACCGAGGTTCTGAACGACAACGTTGTTCTGCACGAAGCCGACGGCCAGCTCGAGCACGCTCTGGCCGCGGGTCGGAATCACCTTGAGGGCGCGAGAGCCGACCAGGAACAGCACGAGCAGCGCCGCGACCACGAGGAAGCGGATGAGCATGAGCCGGTTGATCTCGAAGACAGTGCCATCGAAGAAGATGGCCGGCGGGAAGAATTCTTCCAGCGACGGCCCGTGGAATTCTGCCGTGTCGCCGGACTCGTCATCGGTGGCGAACGGGAGAAGCAGGCTGAGAGCGTTATGTAGCAGCGCTATCTCCGAAAATCGGGGCACACATGCGTGTGCGGCGATGAAAAAGGGGGGTGATTCGCCTTCAGCCTATCAAGAGTTTCGACGGGCGCAGAATCCCCGCGCTGAGGGTCGCCTTGCCTTACTCGGAGCCGGGCAGCTCAACGTCGACATATGGCGTGCGCGAGCGCACGTAGGCGAGCATGTCGACGACGAGACTGCCGATCACCGCGGCGAGAACCGCAACGAAGAAGACCATGGGGTCGAGGAATGGAGCCCCGCGTAGCAGCACGACGATGACGATGAACACCACGAACTTGAGGAACCATGCCCCGAGGATGACCCCGAAGAAGAGCGCGATCGACGGCTGGTCGCGCGTGACCCGCTGGGCGATGATGATGCTGACGGCGGTGAAGGCCATGAACACGGCGGTGACCGCGGCACCGATGAGAGCGCTGACCAGTCCGTTGGTGCCGGCGACGAGATAGCCGAGGAGAGATCCAAGTGCGGCGATGACGATCGCGAGGATCGCGCCGTAGATGAGCGCCGTGCGCAGGATGGGAGTCGGTGTCATGGGGTGGGTGTGCCGTTCTTGGTGGTGGGGATGGCATCCAGCGCCTCATGCATCTGGCGCTCGAGGATCTCGTTCACCTCGTCGGGGCCGCCGAGGGCTGCGTCGCTCAGCACCCTGGATCGGCCACGCAGAGGGAGAAGGGTGACGGCGGTGCAGGCGACCAGCGCCGCGAGGATCACGAGGGATGCGGACTGCCACGGCATGATCATGAAGGCGAGGCAGCCGAGGGAGAAGGCGGCTGTCCATCCGTAGAAGATCAGCACGGCCTGGAGGTGGCTGTGCCCCATGTCGATCAAGCGGTGGTGCAGATGCTTGCGGTCGGCCGCAAAGGGCGACTTGCCGGCGAGGAGCCGGCGGATGACGGCGAGCCCGAAGTCGAGCAGCGGCACCACGAGCACGGCGAACGGCAGCAGGATCGGCAGGAAGGCCGGGAACAGGAGCCCGCCGTACGCCCACGTCTCCGGATCGACCTGACCGGTCACGGCGATGGCAGAGGCCGCCATGAGCAGCCCGACCAGCAGGGCGCCGGCGTCGCCCATGAAGAGCTTGGCCGGGTGGAAGTTGAGCGGGATGAATCCGGCGCAGGCCCCGATGAGAACCGCCGTGATGAGCGACGCGAGGTTGAAGTACTCGGTGTTGTTCGAGGTGGCGAGCACATAGGCGTAGACGAAGAAGACGCCGTTGGCGATGAGGGCGACACCCGCAACGAGACCGTCGAGGCCGTCGATGAAGTTGATCGCGTTCATCACGAGAACGACCGTGAGCACGGTGACGACAAGGGAGACACTGGCGGGCAGGATCGTCACGCCGCCGAGGATCGGAAGGGTGTAGATCTGGATGCCGGAGGCAGCGAGCACCCAGCCGGCGATGATCTGCCCGGCGAGCTTCGTCACCCAGTCGAGATCCCAGATGTCGTCGGCGACGCCGATGAGCACGATGATGAGCGCGCTGCCGAGCACGCCCCACACCTTGAGCGGCTCGGAGAAGATGAGGCTGAAGGTCGGCAACTGCGAGGCGATGCCGATCGCTGCGACGATGCCGACGAACATCGCCACCCCGCCGAGGCGCGGGGTCGGCCGGGAGTGCATGTCGCGCTCGCGGATCTTGGGGTAGAGCCGGTAGCGGTGGCTGAGCTTGAGGATCGCGAAGGCGAGCAGGAAGGTGATCAGCGCAGAGGCTCCGGCGATGAGGACGTAGAAGACTATTCGCACTTGTCGGCTCCGACGATCTCGCGGATAGCGGCGTCCGCAACGACACCGCTGCGCAGGATGCGGAGCTTGCCCGACGGCCGCACCAGCGCGGTCGCGTCGACGATGGTCGACCCCGTTCCGGCGTCGAAGCCCTCGTAGGCGAGACCCGCTGGGCCGTCATCGAGGTAGACGGCAACGCTCTCGCCGAGCATGGCCTCTGCCTCGGCCGCGGTCATGGCAGCCGGGCGCCCGGTCAGGTTGGCGCTCGAGACCGCGAGCGGGCCGGTCTCTGCGAGCAGCTCGAGGGCGACACGGTTCGACGGCACGCGAAGGGCGACGGTGCCCCGGGTCTCACCGAGATCCCAGGCGAGCGACTCGCGGGCAGGAAGGATGACGGTGAGGCCGCCGGGCCAGAACTCGGCAACGAGGGCGCGCACCTCGTCTGGTACCGTCTCGGCGAGTGCATCGAGGGTCTCAGCACCGGCGATGAGCACGGGCGGCGGCGCGGTGCGCTCCCGCCCCTTGGCAGCCAGCAGCCTCTCGACCGCAGCGGGGCTGAAGGCGTCGGCACCGACACCGTAGACGGTGTCGGTCGGGATCACGACGAGCTCGCCCTTGCCGATGGCGGCCCTCGCGAGTCGCATTCCGGTCAGTAGCGCAGCGTCGACGGAGCAGTCGTAGATGGCCATGTCGCTCCA